>CALGOZ010000026.1 GCA_937960785.1 uncultured Pseudogracilibacillus sp. | reverse complement strand
GTTTGCCTTGCCGGGTAAAATTTTTTAAAAGAATACTTTAACTTTCCTAGTAGGAATTTCTGCTGGATAAGTTAGGCGTGATATCCGTTTACACTTACCTAGTAGGAGCTTCTGTTGGGTAAGTGGATTCGCCTAAGTGTACCAACATACTCAATGGAGCGTTTCATCGGGTAAGTCTACGCCTATAAGTCCTTCAACCTTATCGCTGGAGCGCTTCACCGGGTAAGTCTACGTGCAAAAGCGTTTCAACTTACACAATAGAGCTCTTCCATGAGTAAGTATACGTCAAAAATCGTTTCAACTTACCTAGTGGGTCGCTCTGTCGAGTAGGTCTACATACAAAAGTATTTCAACTTACTCAATGGAACGCGTCACCGAGTAAGATAATTAAAAACAATACTTCAGCTTATACAGTGGAGGCTCCTACTGAGTAAGTTAGATATGATTTTCGTTTCAACTTACCTAGTGGACCACTTTGCTAGGTAAGTATATAAGCAAAACCTTTAAAGCTTACTCGGCGTAATGCTTTCTTAAGTAAGTTCACCTACAAAATCACTTCATCCTACTCAACGGATACGTCTGCCATGTAAGTTAAATAAAGACAATACGTCATCTTGCCCGGCGCGAGAAGATGTAAAGTAAGTTTCCAATAAAACCTTCCCAACGAGAGGGGACGTTAACAAATTTTTATTAAAACTGCAGGAACATGAAAGATGAATTACCTTAATGGCGCAAACTCAAAAGTGGATATCACCAAAACAAATAATAAATACAAAAAACTTTCTAAAATAAAATAAGGATGGACTGTATTTCTACATAAGAGAAATTCAGTTCATCCTTTTGTTTAAGACTGGCTTTAATCGAGTCTTGCTTCGTTTATGTTATAAAATATTATGGATAAAATATTGGAGCCGATGGACCTAGATCGATACCTAGGAAAATCCAAACGATTAATAAAACTGTCCAGGAAATTAAGAATAACACAGAATATGGAATCATCACAGAAATCATCGTTCCAATTCCCATTTTCTTATCATACTTTTGTGCAAAAGCAATAATTAATGCAAAATATGTCATTAACGGCGTAATCATATTCGTCGATGAATCAGCAATTCGATAAGCCATCTGGGTGACTTCTGGTGAGTAACCTAGCTGCATCATAATCGGTACGAAGATTGGAGCCATCATTGCCCACTTCGCCGAAGCACTACCGATAAACAAGTTAATAATTGCACAGATGATAATAAAGACGATTAATAACGGGATACCAGTTAATTTAATTTGCTCTAAAAAGTTTGCACCATACACGCCGACGACAAGTCCCATATTACTTTCAGAAAAATATGCGACAAACTGACCGGCGGTAAAGGATAGGACGATAAACGTTCCCATTGCGCCCATCGTATTTGCTAGCGCATTTGCTACATCTTTATCGTTTTTAATTTCCTTTGTTACTTTACCGTATACAAGTCCCGGAACAAAAAATAAAATGGCGATAATTGGAACTAAAGAATTCATAAAAGGTGCTAAGGAGTCCATTAAAGTAAACGTACCGCTCCCATCATCGGTAGCACGTAAAGGTGCGTTTTTCGGTAATACTAATAACGCAACACCGATTAAGGCAATAAACGTCCAAAATCCAGCCCACTTTAAACCTTTCTTCTCAATTGGCTTTAATCCTTCTAAATCCTCTTTATACTCGCCAGTGTAAGCTCCTAATCGAGGTTCAACGATTTTCTCCGTAACATACCAACCAACGACCGTAAGCAAGAAAACTGAAGCAATAATAAAATACAAGTTCATCGCTACGTTCATCGTATCCGCATAAGCTGGATCAATCATCATCGCAGCGTCGATTGTCATACCAGCTAGAAGTGGATCAAGAGAGGTTAAAATTAAATTTGCACTAAATCCACCAGAAACACCTGCAAAAGCTGCTGCTAGTCCTGCTAACGGGTGTCTACCGAGACCAGCGAAGATTACAGCACCTAGTGGAGGCAGAACGACATACCCCGCATCCGATGCAACACTAGACATAATACCTGCAAAAACCAAGGATGCCGTAATAAGTTGTCTTGGTACAGATAAGACAAAACCACGTAAAATCGCACTAATCAATCCCGTACGTTCTGCTATTCCAATTCCAAGCATCGTCACAAGTACAATTCCTAACGGTGCGAAGTTAATGAAATTATCTGTCATTGATAAAAAGATATATTGAATACCTTCTTTATTTAATAAGTTTGTAACCTCGACGATTTCTCCTTCTTCACCTGGGTGTTCGACGCTAATCCCGAATTGTGATATGGCCGCAGATAAAACAAGCACAAGTAGTGCTAAAATTGCAAATAATGTGACTGGGTGGGGAAGTTTGTTTCCAACCGCTTCAATTCTATCAAGAGAGCGTTGGAACATACCTTTTTTCTTCACAATCATCCTCCTAAAACTGAAAGTAAAATATACGACTTACCTATTATAATAATGATATACCCTATTTTCAATGAACAATTCGTCGTTTTGAAAAAATCTTTTTATGGAGAAAGTAGTTAATTTTCCTACTATTCATTCTTTAAGGTTTCAAGCTAATACGGAGAGGTTTACTATAGAAAAAACACTGTGACAAAAGCTCGGCAAATAAAATAACAGTGTTCAGTTAAATGATATGCTCCCCCTAAAGTAGACAGTTAAAAAAATAAAACTACTTTAGGGGGATTTTTATTCGACTGATCTCAAGCTGATATATTTAAAAAATGCTATAAGTCTTACGTCGTCTCGTCTAAACGAGTAAGTTTTTAAAATATTTTAACAACTTCCTCCACGGATAAGTTTGCACGTAAAAACTTTATAACTTACTCATCGGGGTGCTTTGCTAAGTAAGTTTATGCACAAAATCGTTTCAGCTTACTCAACGGACGCTTCTACTAAGTAAGTTAGGAGTAATATTCGTTTATACTTACCTAGCAGGAGCTTCTGCTGCGTAAGTTAATAAGCAAAACTTTCGTTACTTACTCAGTGTAGCCCTTCGCCAAGTAAGTTAATGAGAAACAACACCTCACCTTACTCGGTGGAATCCTCCACTAGGTATGTCAACAAACAACACCTACGTAACTTACTCGGCGGAGTCTCCCGCTAGATAACTCAATGAACAAAACTATTAAAACTTCCCCAGTGCGTGAAGTGCTTAGGTTAGTTTTTGCGGAAAATTCAGAAAATGAAGATCAATTTGCGTTAATGGTGGTAAACTTAAGGAAGTATGTCGCTAAAATAAATATAGAAACAAATTTTCTAAACAAAATAAAATGGACTGAGTTTCTGCCATAATGGAGAAACTCAATCCATTCGTTATTCGTTTAGAGCTGGTTTTGTCTCAGCATCCTCTTCTTATCTAGGCGAAAATTTAGTAGTTAATTAATCAAGAACTGCTGTCATATGAGCCTTTGTCACAGCCCAATGCGTAGCCGACCAGTATGTTTCTTTATTTTTAATACAAATAATTTGTGGAGATTCGTGTTTAAGGTTTAAATCTGCTTCGATTTTGTTTGAAACCGGACGAGATTCACGAACCTTTACTAACGTATAATCGATATGTTCATTCGGCTTATCAGCTAAATAATCGTTATACTCATCCAACGCGTTAAAACTTACTGGGCAAGTCGTGCTATGTTTTAAAATTACTTGATCTTTTTCAGCCGATTTTTCTAAAATTTCTTCCCATTCTTCTAGCGTTGTAATTTCTTTCCATTCCACTTCCGTTCACTCTCCTTCTTTACTACTACGTTATTAACTTTACGTGATTTACGACTAATTTAAAACTTTAATGCTTATATAATAATAAAGATGTATATTAAAGCGCACTTTTCTTGACTTTATCTTTAAGGTTAACGAAAATCGATACATATCTTTTAGGTTTGTTGGAGGTATCGAATGAGGCGAAATGAGAAGAAAGAGTATGAATTTTTAGCCGACGACCCGAACGTAAAAACAGCCCCCATTATGTTGGCATTAATTATTGGAGCTTTTTTTGCTGTTTTAAATGAAACGTTGTTAAACATTGCTTTAACGGCATTAATGCAGGAGTTTAACCTCACTTTACCAACGGTACAATGGATGGCTACGGGCTTCCTATTAGTAATGGGAGTTGTCATTCCTGTTTCTGCTGTTTTAGTACAATGGTTTACGACTCGTCAGTTATTTATTTCTGTAATGATTATTTTTACAATCGGTACGACGATTAGTGCCCTTGCTCCGACATTTTCTATTTTATTAATCGGTCGGTTTATTCAAGCTGTGGGTACTGGTTTACTAATGCCAATTATTTTTAACGTATTTTTACTACTATATCCACCTCATCGACGGGGGAAAATTATCGGTATGCTTGGGCTCGTCTTTATGTTTGCCCCTGCCCTTGGCCCTACTTTATCAGGTTTAATCGTACAATATTTAGGTTGGCGATACTTATTTATTACAGTTATACCGTTCGCGCTTTTTTCGATTGCCTTTGCCTATAAATATTTAATTAATGTCGGAGAAGTGACAAAGCCAAAAATCGATTATATTTCGATTCTTTATTCGACGACTGGCTTTGGTACGATTATATACGGTTTTAGTACGGCGGGAGAAAGTGAAGCCGGCTTTTTAACTCCTATTGTTTTAATAACAATTACAATCGGTGTAATTAGTATTTTCCTATTTTCTCGTCGTCAGTTACGACTTAAGGAGCCGATGATGGATTTGCGGGTTTTCCGCTACCCGATGTATACCCATGCAGTGATTATGTTTTTAATTATAATTATGGCGATGTTTTCATCGGAATTAATTTTACCAATCTTTATGCAAGGACCGATGATGTTAAGCGCAGCGACAGCGGGACTTATTTTACTTCCGGGTAGTATTTTAAACGGTCTATTATCGCCAGTAATGGGTCATTTATTCGACCGCTTTGGTCCACGGGTACTAATGATACCAGCAACAATCGTCCTTGCAATTACAATGTTTACGTTAAGTTTCATCCAGGCTCATACACCGATTTGGGTAATCGTCCTATGCTATATGTTGCTTATGGTTAGTGTATCAGCAACGATGATGCCGGTAGAAACAAATGGCCTAAACCAATTGCCTAAGTCACTTTATCCGCATGGAACAGCTATATTAACGACGTTACAACCGGTAGCTGGTGCGATTGGTGTTGCTGTATTTATAAGTATTATGAATGCTCGTCAACTCCATTTTTTAGATTCCGTTGCCGGTCCGACAGATCCTCAGGCAATTAGCGATGCGATGGTTGCCGGGGTTGAGCTCGTCTATTTTATCGGCTTTATCATGACGCTCATCGCTGTCTTTTTAGCTTTTAAAGTATATCGTGCCACTCCGATGGAAGAGATTGAAACAAAATAAGCGGTGCTCAAGTTCATACTTTACACCGCTTAAAGCATGTTTCTTTTTTATATCACTTTCTTCTAATCTTTTACACTCATTATTCCTCATATATATTTTCGTGCAATTTTCGTCACATCTTCCGGTACTTTATATACTAGTGGCTCTTCATGAACCGTTTGGAAAAAATTCATATCGCTTGTCCCCAATTCATTTAAAATAAGTCGAGGAACAAACCGAGCATGAAGAGGTGAGTTTGCATGGGATTCGTGAAGAAGCATATTAAAACTTTGAATACTATATTCGTTGAAAGTTTTGAAGATCGACTGTACAACTTGACCAAAATCGTTCCAATCCGCTTCATTTAACTCATTTATTCTGCTTTTTTCCGGGAAAAGGACGAGGAAGTCTAAGTGATTTTTCGGAGCAAAACTATGAAGTAAACTAACTGCCCCTACTTCACCGATGAAGCGTTCACCTAATTCCTTTTCTTTTTCATATAAGATTGTGAAATAGGAACTTCCCTTCTCCTTTTCAAACCGTTTAGCGTGATAATCGAATTGACGTTGATAATTCGTAGGCGATTTCGATATAATGACATGCAAATGAGGATGGAGAATACTACCACCAGATTGAGGTAAGTAATTCCAATTAATTGAGCGATACAATGAAGTGCTTTCCTTCTTTTGTACTGCTTCAATATAAAGTTGACTTGCATAAAAGGCATTTTGAATTCGTTCCGAAGAAAATTCTTCTAGCTTAACGAAATGATCTTCGGTCATAATTGTTACACCGTTATATTTACTATAAGGAAATAAATTCGGTGCGACAATAGCTTCACCATACGATACCCGGCCTTCAGGAACAACTTCTTCGGGAAAACGGGGTGTTACTTTTATTACATTCTCTGGACAAAACGGACAGTTCTTTCCTCTTGTTTGTTCAGCTACTTTTATAAAATCTTGTTTTGGCGGTGTGAAACCAGGATCAAACACAATTCTCGAAGAAGCTCCCGTCAGTGGATCAAGGCGAACTTCAGTGTCCCGTGCAACTCTCTTCCCTTTATTCGTATAAAATAAAAATGTTTCCTTTTCCCTTTTAAAAAGTGTCATTACCTTTCCTCCTCGCTCATCTTTATATCTATTATTACAAATAAATAAGCACAAAGAAACCGCTTTCTTATTTTGACTGATTATTCTCTGAACTTTCGAATATTTGCTTGAGTAGTTGATTAATTTCTTTATTTCTTTCTTTTAAATCTTTTACCGTATAATACAGTAAATCGTCGAGCACTTGAACTGTTGTCAAAAGTTCACTTTCCATCCTTAAATCATTATGGTTTTGATAACATTGGGCTACACTCGTACTTAACATACGTTGCGTTCGTTCTAACGTATCTAACGCACTTGCAATCGAAGCAATATGGTCATCGAGTTCTAAGAGGGGGCCTTGTAACGATTTCATCATAACATCACTCCGTTTGCTCAGTTAACAACATTTGTCTTTATACTAACATACGTTCGTATATTGTGCAACAAAAAACGTTTGCATAGCAAACATTTTTTAAGTTATACTGTAATTAAGGATAGGTGAAAACAATGGCTACAATCGGTGAATTTATTCGAAAAAAACGAGAGGAAAAACATATCTCCCTCCGAGAATTAGCAAAACAAACTGGTGTTTCTCCTGCCTACATTTCACAATTAGAAAACAATTATCGAACAAATCCAACGTCACACGTATTACGTTCTTTAGCCGAAGGATTACAAATTCCGTTCGAACAGTTTATCGAGGAGTTACAAACATACACAAATTTACAATTGAAAGAGTTCGATTCTTTTTACAATCAAAAGGATACTAGACAGAAGGAACACTTTGACTTAGCTAAGCTTTTTCACAAAGATTTAACTTTGTATTATAACGGTAGAAAGCTTACTTCCGAAGAACGAAAGCAATTAGAATTTAAAGTAAGAAAGTTTTTTAAAACATAAATTCATCCTAATATAAATAAAAAGTGTGCCTTTAAGAAAGGATGGACTCAACACTTTCATTATGAAAGCCAGCCCATCCCTTAAAGTTTGTACACTTATCTTGCACTTTTTAGAATTGGAGAGGGTTTCTGTTTCATCCTACCTTAGTTCCTAAAGGTAAGTGAAAGTAAATGATAGATAAAGATAAGATACCCAGTTATTCGATATTATTTTTCTAAGTATTGTTTTAATTTCTTTTAAATATTTATTAAATATACGATTTGTTTGAACTATTAATTGGACCAAAGAACATCAAAATAGTTCAACAAAACATGTATACCAGCTACTACAAAGTCGAATTCCAAGAATCCATAATTTCCCTCTAAAGTTTCAATAAACAATCCGAAGTCCAAACCGCTTTCAATAATGGAAAACATATGCAATTTTAGGCTTATTATCAACTAAGGATATTGGGCTTGTTATCGTATAAATTTCCATATTTCATATGTTTTCTGAACGATTTCTTTCATTATGCTATACTAAAAGCAATATTAACTTTGAACGTATTGGACTGAAATATATTGAGAACTCTTAATAAACGTGCGTTACGCTTTGTCATTTTAATGTATGGAGTTATTCATTTTATTACGGTTTTTTATCCTAACGAATTACTAAATCGAATACTAGAGATCGCTGGGATCTTTCTCTTCTTCCTTACCCTTTTCTACCTTGGGTTTCGCCGTTTTAAATTGCCTTTATTTATTTTTATCATTGCAATTAGTGTTTCAATTTATAGTAAAGCGGCCTTTTGGGAAGGTCTTTTGATCGGTGTTACGCAAATGCGCAACATGATTGGATTTCTAATAATTGTTCCTTTAATTCGATACGTGCTACAAGAAGAGCCGTACATTGAAGATATGATGGCTTCCTTTTATCGATGGATTGATACGAGTAAACGATTTTACTTTAGTATCGTTACTTTTACACAAATTACCGCTTACTTCCTCCTGTTTGGTTCGATTACGATGATGCATCAGTTCGTCAATATCGTTCTTAAAAAGCAAAAATCACTTCCTTGGGAACGGTACAAAAGTACAGCTCTTTTGCGAGGGTTTGCTTTATCGACCATTTGGGTCATTAGTATTCCTAGTTTTATTTTTGCCGTCGATACGTTAGGTTCTTCCTTATCGATTACGATTGGTCAGGGGATGGCGCTTGCCTTCGTAGGTACGATAATGGCGGTGCTTTTTGCTCATTTTGAAGAAAAGCGAGCGAACGTCTCGTTTACACCAGTCTTACAAACAGAAATAAAAAATGTAGTCGCAAGCGCATCTCCTCCTCCAATTCGAAGGAAAAATATGGTTGAGTTCGGAGTCCTTTTTGTTTCTTTGTTTGGAACGGTTTTTATTGTTAATGGGATCAGTCCGCTTTCTTTAATGATTATTATTCCACTTGTAATCGTCGGTTGGTTTATAAGCTTTTATACTGTCAAAAAACGAATAAAAACTTTACAGACTGTTATACAAGAATATTATCGCAACAATTTATCACAGCAAGCATATCTTTTAAATATTATGGTTGCTGTCGGTGTGTTAATTTTTGCATTGCATGAGACGAATTTTTCAAACGTTGTCGTCGATGGAATTACGTATATACAATCGGTCATTCCTTTTCTGAATGAACTTGCAATTTTACCGTTTCTCGTTATTTTACTAGGGTTTGTCGGGTTAGGGCCGTTAACGGTAATGGTCCTCGTCGCAGGTATTTTAGAAAGTATGTCGCTACCATATCCACCGGAGTTAATCGTTCTTGCGGTCACTTCTGGAAGCGTCATTTCAATTTTAATTTCACCGTTAATTATGCCAGTAATCGTCCTTAGTGCTGTCAATCGTTTACCTTTAGTTACAAATGGATTACGATTCAACTGGAAATTTGCAATCGCCTTTTACCTTTTAATTCAACTATATTTACAAGTCGCTTCCCACCTTCCCTTTTTCTCTCCTTAAGGAAAAGACTCTTATCCGCTCTCTACGGCGAATAAGAGTTTTATTTTACACTAGTTGGACATCGATGACATTTGATAATGAAATTCGTTTTCCATTTTCATTTTTTAACAAAATAAAACCACGCCATTGATCGATTTCTTCTAAACGACTCACTACTTTACGAAATTCTCCATAATAGAAATATGTCAATTCAATTAGGTCTTGTGACTGTAGTGCATATTTTAACGTGCGGTCAATTTCATTCATTTTTTGTTCATCGAGCACTGGTTTTTCTTTATATTCAACGAATACTTCTTTCAATAATTCTACATGTTCAGGCAACATTAACGATACCCATTTTTTCGTCCCTCTATCTTGTACTTGCATTTGAATGCTCCCTCCTAGTTTTTTTCAATTCAAAAGCTAAAACCCGCTCCACTTCAAAACGACGTAATCCTCTTCGTAAATAACAGTAAGCTAGAAGTGAATGAGCTTTAATTGCCACGATTTGAATCGTTCTTTTTGTGATGACTCCCTTTTTCGAAAGGTACATAATCGTTACGACTTCGCCTATTCTATGCTCCTTTAATAAAAAGAAGTTCATTTGCCTCACCACCGGAACGTTTGTTCTTATTATAATATACATACCCTAAAAAAACAAGAACAAATATTCGCATATATTAGTTGAAATGTTTTCGTCAACTCCTTAAAATAGAACGTGTGTTCCCTTTGGAGGAAGGAGGTTAGCAGTGGACTATTCGCAATATCCACGACATGATGTCCTATGTGTTGATATGCGTTCTTTTTATGCCAGTGTAGAAGCTGTAAAACGCGGTCTCAATCCAAACGAAGCGTTACTTGCAGTTGTAGGGGATTTATCCAGACCCGGAAGTATCGTTCTCGCCACATCACCGGCATTAAAAAAGAAATATAATTTACAAAATGTGAGCCGCTTTTTTGAACTTCCGAAGGATCCAGCCATTCATTTGGTGGAAGCGAATATGGCTGATTATGTACAGGCATCGATTGAAATTACGAAATTGCTCTATCGTTTCGCCCCTCAGGAAGCAATTCATCAATACTCAGTTGATGAAGTTTGGGTTACTGTAGACGGATTGGAGAAATTATTCGGAACTCGTTGGCAAATTGCTGAAAAGATTAAAAGAGCAATTGAAAATGAACTAGGGTTACCTTCAGCCATTGGAATTGGAGATAATAAATTTTTAGCAAAAGTCGTCCTTGATCTACATGCAAAACGGGCGGAAAATGGTATTGCCGAATGTAAATACGAAGATGTACCTCGATTACTTTGGCCTTTTCCAGTTGAAAAAATTTGGGGTATTGGTTCACGGCTCAAACGTCATCTTCATCGCCTTGGGATTACGACGCTCGGACAGCTTGCATCCTTTCCTCTTAATCAATTAAAGGAAAGATTCGGCATCATGGGAGAACAGCTTTATTGGCATGCTTGGGGTGTAGATTTAAGTCCAGTATTCGGCAACTTTTTAAAACAGGAACAAAAGAGTTTTGGTCATGGAATTTCTTTATTACGGGATTATAATGCTGAAGAAGTGCCAGCAGTATTGCTCGACTTATGTGAAGAAACATGTCGCCGTGCTCGAACGGCTAAGCAAGTGGGCCGAACTATTCATCTTTCTGTCCGTTATTCAAAAAAAACGGGGAGTGGGTTTAGTCGTTCAACTTCTATAGAAATACCAACGAATATAACGATGGAAATGTATAAAATTTGCCTTTATTTATTCCGTACACATTACGATGGCTCTAGTAAAATCCGTAAAGTATCGGTAGCTTTAACGAATCTTACTGAAGATGAAAAAACTCAGCTCGATTTATTTACAAAACGAACAAAACAAAAAGACCTCGGATATACGATGGATTTAATTCGAGAACGTTTCGGGGCTGATGCGCTTTTACGAGCAACAAGTTACACGGAGGCTGGAATTAATTTAGAGCGAAGTAAAAAAATCGGTGGACATTGGGCGAACAGTCAAGAAAAATATAAGTAATATTGTCACTAGCTCTCAGCAAATTTTCTTTGCTGAGATTTTTTGTGGAAATCGTTGGGCAACGGTATATTTAGACACAAGACCTTGTTCTTTCATAATCCTGCTTATGTTACGACGTGAAACAATCCAACCTAGCTTTTCAAGTTCCTTTTTTATTTTTCTTTGACCGTATAAATTACGACTATCTTTAAATATGCCAACAATTAAATCCGTTAGTTCATCGTCATTATTATCTCGCTCTTTTGCTTTATAATAATACGTACTTCTAGGAATTTTTAGGACTTCGCACATTACTGATACCGAGTATTTATGAGCGTTATTACGAATCACATCTACGCATCAAGACATGATCAGCGTGGCTTGCTTTAAAATATCATTCTCCATTTTAAGCTGTTGGTTTTCTTTACGAAGTTTAAGTAATTCTCTTTCCTCCGGGCTACGATTATCCTCAGCTCTGAAAGATCCGGAGTTAGCATATTCTCTTACCCAGCGATCGAAAGTAGATGGATTTAAGTCATATTCCTTAATAATTTCTTGCCGAGGTTTATTATTCTTATAAAGTAACACCACCTGTTTTTTAAATTTATTTGTAAAGGCCCGCCGTTTTCGTCTTGTCATTGAAATTCACTCCCAGTTCCAAATAATCTATTAAGTATAACGGACCTTATCTAATCTGTACAACTAAGTGTAATCTATCCAGATAAAATGATTTAGGATTTAAACTTGCTCGATAGAGCGCTCCAGCGAGAAGGTTGTATGGCTTTTAGGCGTAGACTTACACGCTAGAGACCTCCACTGAGTAAGTTGAAACGCTTTTGTGCGTAGACTTACACGCTAGAGACCTCCACTGAGTAAGTTGAA
>CALGOZ010000025.1 GCA_937960785.1 uncultured Pseudogracilibacillus sp. | reverse complement strand
GGAAAGTATCAATAATATTCAGTTTATAACGAAGTTAGCTTAAATAGATGTCTAAAGCTAGAGGAAGCATATTGAAGTTAAGCAAATTGAGACGAAAATGCAATCATAAGTAAATTAGACTAGTTAGCCACTAATTTCATAAATAAACCTTCTTTATATCTTGTTTAATCCTCTTGTTTTAAGAAAAAACACCTTCACCTTTAGTTAACTAAAGATGAAAGTGCTTTTCATAAGGCAAGTAGTTTAACTCTTTCCCATCCAGTTGATAAAAGAGGACGGAAATAGCAGTTCGATCTTCTAAGTGTATTAGGCAGTAGGACTTATCCGGCCAGTGCCGTGGTTGGCGAAGACTTCCGGGATTGATGTACAATTTCCCATCGATTTCCTCACAATATGCAACATGGGAATGACCGAATAAGACGATATCTGCATCTACTTCTGTTGCGCGATATTGTAGACGCATTAAAGAAGACTTTACACCGTAGAGATGGCCATGGGTTGCAAAGATTCGTAAGCCGTTCATTTCAATTACTTTTTCTTCAGGAAAACGACTTTCAAAATCGCAATTACCCCGAACGACATGAAATGGTTCAAGCTCTTTTGCATCTAAGGCTAATTCTGAGTCCCCACAATGAATTGCTTCCGTTACGTCGTGTCGCTCATAAATTGTCGTAATACGTCGGGTTAATCCATGGCTGTCACTAAGAACTAAAAGCTTTGTCATCTTTTTCACCTATTTATTATTTCATTTAAAATAATGGATGTTGCTGTAAGTAAGTTTCTAGCTTTTGAAGGGCTTTACCTCGATGACTGATTGCATTTTTTTCTTCTTCTGTTAATTGTGCCATCGTTCGGTCGTACCCATCAGGAATAAAAATTGGATCATAACCGAATCCGTACGACCCCTCTGGTTTAAAGGCAATTTTCCCTTCACAAGTTCCTTGGAAGAATAATGTCTCTTTATTTGGACGTGCCAGTGCAAGCACTGCAACAAAACGGGCACTACGATCTATCGTAGCAAGGTCCTTCATTTCTTGCAATACTTTTTCATAGTTTTTTATATCATCAGTCGGCTCACCGGCATAACGGGCAGAATAAACACCCGGCCGACCGTCTAGCGCATCGACGACTAAACCCGAATCATCGGCAATGACTGGTTTTTTTAATAACTGAGCTACTGTCTCTGCTTTTATTTGGGCATTTTCTGCAAAGGTTGAGCCAGTTTCTTCAATTTCCGGAACCGACTCCCCTAGATCATCTAGAGATAACACTTCAATTTGTAACGGTTGAAAAAGTGAACGAAATTCTTTAATTTTTCCTTTATTTCTACTTGCAATAACGATTTGTTTCAATGGTTTTACCTCTTTTTTATAGATTACTTTAGTTTTATTTTATCATTTTAACTAATTCAGATGAAACTTCCTCAATCGCCTTACGCTGAATATCAAACAACTGCTCAATCCCTATTTTCGCTACTTTTAGCATTTGTTCTAATTGATTATAGGAAAAAGTCGTTTCCTCACCGGTACCTTGAATTTCGACAAATTCCCCGGAACCAGTCATTACGATGTTCATATCGACATTAGCTGATACATCTTGTTCGTAATTTAGGTCGAGGACGATATTTTCTTCCTCATCGACACCGACAGAAATCGCTGCTAAATAATCAGTTATCGGTAAGGTATCAATTAAGTCATCTTCAATTAAACGATGACAGGCTAAAACGAGCGCAACAAAGGCACCGGTAATTGATGCGGTGCGAGTTCCACCATCGGCTTGAATGACATCACAGTCAATCCAAATCGTTCGTTCCCCTAGAGCTTCTAGATCGACAACAGAACGTAACGCCCGTCCGATTAAGCGTTGAATCTCCATCGTTCGTCCGCTTAATTTACCCCGGGTCGCTTCACGGACGTTACGTTGTTCCGTGGCTCTTGGTAACATCGAATATTCAGCAGTAATCCAACCTTTTTCTTGACCTCGTAAAAAAGGAGGTACCTTATCATCGATCGTTGCATTACAAATCACTTTCGTTTGACCCATTTCGATTAATACAGAACCTTCGGGATGAATTAAATAATTCGGTTCAATTTTTGTAGCACGAATCGTTTTTTCGTTCATTTCCTCAACTCCTATCCTTTTGCATATTACGAGTTTACATTTTTTCTTCAGTTCGTATATCATTTAATGTTACAGGACGATCGTAGGCCGTACCACTTTCACTAACGATCGTCGTTTGATCTTCTACTTTTACATCAACGGCTTCTACTTCTTCAACGGCCGTTACTGATTTCACAATCGTTTCCATTACTTCATCGGCAATAATTCCTTGGGCTTCATCTTTTAATATGGCACTATTGAATACTAATTGTAACACACCTTCTTCTAGAACTGGTTTTTCCATTAATTTAGTTCCATCATTGAATACTTGGGCAACGTCAACTCCAAAGGAAGGGCCATTCATAACGGATTCGATTATCTTTTCATACAAAGCTTCGTCCTCTATATCAAAGTATTGGGTTACCGGTACATGATAAAATTGTTCATGATATTGTTTAGGGTAAAAGACAGTGATTGCTTTACTCGTATGAATATTAGGTTTACCATCGAGAAACACATTAATTCCTTTTTCCGTTGAATAGCCAGAAGAAATCGGTGTACCGTTTACCGGCATTTCAGATAGCTCTTCTCCATTAATCCACAATTTGATTCGTTCGATATTCTCAAACTGAGTCATCGTATGTGTAATTGCTTCTAAAATTTTTACTTCATCTTTTGCTTCATAATTGGTGAATTCCTCGGAAAGGTCGATTGTTAGTGTACCATCTTCGGATAGATTCATTCCTAATATTTCCGTATTTGCTGGTAACACCGCTTGAAATCCGTTCGGAAGTAATTCGGTTACAGGTCCATCTTTCACCATATATTGCATCGTCGTTAATGCTGCTGATTCAGTTTTTGGTAATTCCATTCGTTGTGGAACGACGAGCCCATCCGCATCGATTAAGTATAATTCACGTAACACTGTTTCTTCCGTTTCTAGTTCATCTTCAATTTCGCCAACATCTAATTCCCCTTCATCTTCTAATGCGAGCTCATCATCTTCTTCGATAATTGTCGTTTCTTCCGGAACGTCGATTTCTTCAAAAGTTTGCTCTCCTTGGAAGCAGCCGACTAAGATGCTAGAGACAAACAGTAAAAAAGAAATGAGTAGTACACCACGTTTTTCCAATTCTCTTACCTCCCACGATGGTTGTACTACTATGTATACGTGCTATTTGTATAAAAATAACTAACGGAAGCGAAACAAATAAAAAAATTATAAAGTTATTTTTTCAATTGTCATATTTTCTACATTTTCGATTTCTTCTTTGAAAATTGTTTTTGATATATGCTCGAAGACTTCTAAATCGCCAGTTGTATAAAAAGAATGTTTCGGCGTTCGCTTTCCTGTATAAAGTAAATTTTCAACTTCTAAAATCGTACTCGTTTCTCTAGCTGTCTCTTCACCTGAAGAAATAATTTTAACCTCTTTACCCATTACGTCTTGGATTACATTTTCTAACAACGGATAATGAGTACACCCCAGGACGAGCGTATCGATATTCGTTGTATTTCGTAAGGGACGTAATGTTTCTTCAACTACAAGTTTTGCTTGTTCGCCTTCTGTGATTCCTTTTTCTACCATTGGAACAAAAAGTGGGCATGCTAATGACGTCACTTTTAAGTCTTGGTTAATTTGTTGTAACGCTTTTGGGTAAGCTTCACTTCGTACAGTGCCTTCAGTTCCAATAATACCAATCTGTTCGTTTTTTGTATTTTTGATTGCTGCCCTTGCACCGGGTTGAATAACCCCGATAATCGGAATATCTAATTTTCCCTTTAATTCTTCCAATGTAAAGGCTGTCGCTGTATTACAGGCGATCACAATCATTTTAACATTTTTCTTTAATAAAAATTGTACTAATTCGTTCGTAAATTGTTTTATTTCATGTTCCGGGCGAGATCCATACGGGCAGCGCAACGTATCACCTACATAAATTAGCTCTTCCTTCGGTAATTGACGCATTAATTCAAGCGCAACCGTTAAACCACCTACACCCGAATCGAATACTCCTATTGGTCGTTCCAAAGCTCCACCTCATCTAATATTCAATTTGAATTTCTATTTTATCATATTTCAAAAAATAAATCCGATGGAAAATCTTAAAATTTTTTTACCAGTTAATTTTTTCATCGATAGTGTGGCAAAACATGACACTAGGATAAAAATCGGTAAATAAAACGACGGTGTTCA
The DNA here is from genome assembly GCA_937960785.1 of uncultured Pseudogracilibacillus sp. GTDB lineage: Bacteria > Bacillota > Bacilli > Bacillales > Amphibacillaceae > Pseudogracilibacillus. The sequence continues at coordinate 8,846 of CALGOZ010000025.1, read as the reverse complement.
GTTAAACTAAGCACCGTTACTTTATTTTATGCCGATTTTAAAGATGGGGGTTTTTATTCAGCTAGTGTCAGTCGATGCAGTTAAAAATTACTTTAAATCTTGCGTCGTATCGCTCAGTCAAGTAAGTTTTTTTAAAAAAACACTTTAACTTTCCTAGTAGAGGCCTCTGTTGGGTAAGTCTATGGACAAATGCGTCCCAACTTACATAATGGAGCGCACCACCGAGAAAGTGTACGAACGAAAGTGTTTCACCTTACACAGTGGACGCTTCTACTGAGTATGTTTACGAACAAAAGCGTTTCAACTTACATAGTGGAGAGCTCTACCGGGTAAGTCTATGGACAAAAGCATTCCAACTTACACAGTGGGGCGCGCCAACGAGTAAGTATAGAGACAAATGCGTCCCAACTTAAACAGTAGAACGCTACAACGAGTAAGTACATAGACAAAAGCATTCCAACTTACACAGTGGGGCGCGCCAACGAGTAAGTATACAGACAAAAGCATTCCAGCTTACAGAGTGGAGAGCTCCACCGAGTAAGTACACAAACAAAAGCATTCCAGCTTACACAGTCGAGTGCTCCAACGAGTAAGTGTATAAGCAAAAGCCTCGTAACTTACCCAGTGCGGTGAGAAGTTAGGAAATTTTTCAACAAAACTAATCTAGCGCGAAGCGACGTTAGTAAACTTTTATTAAAACTGCTGGAAAATGAAGGTTGAATTGCGTTAATGGCGTTAAACTTAAAGAAGTATGACGTCAAAACAATTAATGAAAAAAAGTTTCTGAATTATATAAGGATGGACTGATTTTCTACATCATAAAGAAATTCAGTCCATCCATTCGTTTTAGGCCTATTTTGTCCCAACCTCAATTGATCCTTACAATTTCTATAGTAATTTTACTTTTTTATATCTTGTAGCACGGATAAATCGATTAAACCTTCGATATCATCAGATGGTATATATTCAGCTTCTTTACTAATTGTTGCCATTTCTTGTATGACTTTTTCATTTACATCTGTTGTTACTTGGAGACGAGAAAACGCTACTTTCGCCTCTTCTTCATCGATTTCCTTCCCGGTTAAATTTTTAATATGATCTATGACAATTTGTTGTGCTTCTTCAGGATTTTCTTGTATAAAGTTTACCGCTTTTTGATGGGCCTCTAAATATGCTTGCACTTTTTCTTTTTCCTTTATAAATTCTTCCCTAGCCGCGACCACTGTATTTGTTGATTCTTTTCCCCATGCAAATTCGTCCCAGTCGAGCAGTAACTTTCCATTAGCTTGAGTTTCTAACACATATCCCCAAGGCTCTTGTGTTGCAGCGGCATCAACGGACTTTTGAACAAATAAGGTTGCGGTATCGGCCGGGGCTGTTGCATGTAATTCTACAGTACCATCATTTGAAGTTGTTTTTAAATTGACAGTATCAAGGGCTTTACGAAGCATCACATCTTGCGTGCTACCGATTACAGGGATTGCAACCCGTTTACCATCTAAATCTTCTAGTTTCTCTATCCCGCTACTTTCTTCTGCTATTAATACTGCTCCTCCATTAACTGCGCCAGATATTAAGCGGAACTCGGGATTTTTTACATAAAAGTTTAATAACGGTCCAGGTCCAACTGTCCCGACATCAATTTCATTCATTTGCATAGCTTCCATAAATAATCCACCATTTGTAAAGGTTTTCGTAACAATATCAACATCATCTCCAAAGGATTCTGTAAAATAATCCTTTTCCAACGCGACGATTGTTGCAATATGCGTTAAGTTAGGAAAATAACCAATTGTCACTTCATTATCCTCTTGTGAACATCCGGCTAACAGCACAAATAGAAAACTAAAAATAAACAAACCTCTTAAAAACTTTTTCATCTTTATCCTCTCCTATACATTCATTCCCCATTTTTTGTGTACATTTTTTTCTAATTGTAAGAAGATACCATGATCTATAATTGTTCCAATTATTGCAATAATAATCATTACTGAGATAACTAAATCCATTTGTCCAAGGGCGCGCCCCGTCTCTAACAATTGTCCAAGACCACTACTGGCACCAAGTAGCTCTCCGGCCATTAAAGCACGCCAGGAAAAAGCCCAAGCTATTCGCATCCCAGATAGTAACTGTGGAACAGCTGAAGGAATAATAACTGTTCTCATAAAATGAAATCCATTGGATCCTAACGTTTTGGCAACTTGCTGATACAAAACAGGCACATTTTTAAAGCCACTCGTTGCGCTTATCGTCATTGTCCACGTCGCTCCAATTGTAACGATAAATATAATGGCAAAATCATTTAATCCAAACCATATAATCGCTAACGGAAACCATACAATACTTGGAATTGATTGTAATGCCGTAACGACAAACCCTAATGTATCCTCAATCAACTTATATTTCCAAATTAAATAACCTAGTATAATTCCTAAAATAGTCGCAACTATAAATCCGATTAAAATACGACTTAAACTTTTCCCTACCGAAGCGATAAATTGCCCAGATATAATTCCATTAAAAAGCGTCGAAAATATTTGTGTTAAACTAGGAAACATAAAATCTGGTAAACCGGATAGTCTAGATGTTACTTCCCATACCATCGCTATAATCACGATGAATATGATTCGTCTCAAAGCTGTATTCACTACCCATTTCCTCCTTTAACACTTTTTCTATTTCTGATTTTAATTCAGCTAAAATTTGTGTTTCTATGTGAAGCGTTACTGAATCAGGCACTATGCCATCTTTGGTCGTCTTTACAGGTAAAACTTTTTTTAATCTACCTGGACGCGTTGCAAAGACTAATACTTTTTCAGATAACTGTACAGCTTCACGGATGTTATGTGTGACGAATATAATTGTCACTTTCGTCTTTTTCCATAAGTTGATTAGTTCATGGTGTAACACCATTCTTGTCTGCTCATCTAATGCGGAAAACGGTTCATCCATTAATAAAATATCTGGTTCCATAACTAATGCTCTTGCAATCGCAACCCTTTGTTTCATTCCCCCGGATAATTGGTGTGGATAAGAATGAATATAATGACTGAGATGAACCATTTGTAACATTTTAAGCGCTTTTTTCTCAGCTTTCGCTTTCTTCATTCCATTTAATTTTAATCCATACGTCACATTATCAAGTACGGTTAACCACGGAAATAAACCATCTGATTGAAAAACAACTACACGATCAGGACCTGGTTTCGTTACTTGTCGTTTATTAATATAAACAGCTCCCTTATCTGGCTGTTCTAAACCAGCAATTAAGTTTAATAACGTAGATTTTCCACACCCAGATGGACCAACGATCGAAACAAAACTCCCCTTTTCAATTGAAAAATTTACATTATCTAACACTAGTAATCTCTTATTGTCTTTAAAGAAGCTTTTGTAAACACCATCAATATTTACATACAATGACTTATACCCCCTTAACATATAATTCATATGATTTTACTGTGATTATGGCCGAAAATAAAGCTTTTAATTTGAAAATAAATCAGAAGATAAATATCGTTCGCCAGAATCAGGTGCGATACATACGACAACTTCACTAGAATCTAAACGTTCAGCAACTTGTAATGCTGCATATATCGACGCTCCACTAGATGGTCCGACAAGTAGGCCTTCTTTTGATGCTAAAGTATGCACAATTTTATAAGCATCCTCATCTTTAATTTGTATAATTTCATCGTAAATAGAAGTGTTTAAAACTTTTGGAATAAAGCCAGGACTTGTACCGACTAATTTATGTGGACCCGCTTTTCCTCCAGATAAAACGGGGGATCCTGCTGGCTCTACAACATGGATAGTTATATCTTTATAGTACTGTTTTAATACTTCGCCAGTTCCTGTTATTGTGCCACCAGTTCCGGCAGGACTAACAAATGCACTTAATGTTTGATCTTTACTTTCTAAAGTACGGATAATTTCAAGTGCTGTCGTTTTTCGATGGATTTCTGGATTTGCTTTATTTTCAAACTGCATAGGAATGAAACTATTCGTAATTGTTTTGGCTATTTCTTTTGCTTTTTTTATACAACCGGGCATTTTCTCTTCGCTTGGTGTTAATACGACCTTTGCACCGTAAGCTTCTAACAATTGAATACGTTCGGAAGTCGCATTATCTGGCATAACGATGATTAGACTATATCCTTTTGCTGCGGCATTCATCGCTAAGCCAATACCTGTATTTCCTGATGTTGGCTCAATAATTGTTGCTCCTGATTGTAGTTTACCTTCTCGTTCGGCTTTTTCTATCATATAATATGCTGCACGATCTTTTACACTACGACTTGGATTAAAATATTCTAACTTCACATATACCGATGCACCGTGTTTAGACGGAAGATGATTCAGTTTTACTAACGGTGTATCACCGATTAATTCTGTTATATTTTGAACTACTTTCATACCCTTTTCACTCCTTTATTTGAAGTGTTTTCATTATAGCATAGTTAACCTATAATTCCCACCTCTTTAATACGAATTACTTCACTAATAATTATAGGGAAAGATTTCGTGAGGAAAACACCCGTACGTTTTTATAGTTAACATCATAAACTATAGTGACTAAATAATTCCCCATCATGCATCTCTAAAGATAGCAAGGAGGGGTACCATTTGAACGATAAGCGAAAATACAGTCCTAACAACATCTTAACGAAACGAGAACGCGAAGTATTTGAAATACTCGTTCAAGATAAAACGACGAAAGAAATCGCAGAAATGCTATTTATTTCAGAGAAAACAGTGCGAAATCACATTTCTAACGTAATCCAAAAACTAGGTGTCAAAGGAAGATCCCAAGCTGTCATCGAACTTATTCGGATGGGAGAAATAGAGCTGTAAAGAATCGTTGACGTTACTGCAACTTTCGTTTGCAATCGTAAGTTAATCATCACTACAAAAAGGCTTAGCCAATAAAAGCCTTAAACAAAAGGATGGATTGAGTTTTATAGAGAGTTCAATCCATCCTTTTTTGTTTTATTTTCTGTGCAATAATTCATATTACGCTCACAAAATTTAGGAAAATCTATTAATAATTTTTTGTTATTCTCTTTTATTAGCTTCCGTCTTTTTGTTCTTTAATAATAAAGGATAAAAGAAAACCAATAAGGGCGAATAAAAAGACAACGAAAAAGGCAGAGGAGACACCTTGCATATATTGATTTGGATCAATCGCTACTGAATCTCCTTCTTTACGACTGATAAAGGAAATGATAAAAATTAACCCAAGCGTCCCACCGAATTGACGAATCGTATTAATAACCGACGTTCCATGGGGAATTAACGAATCTGGTAACGAGTTAATACCTATCGTCATAATCGGCATGTTAATAAGGGCTGAGCCTGCCATCGCTAGAATAAAGATAAGGACCGAAAGCGTAAAAGAACTCGTTACATCGAGGAAAAAGTACGCACTTAATGCACTTGCACCGAGTAAGAAGAAACCAGTAATCGCTATCGTCTTTCCACCATACTGATCAAATAGTTTACCTGCGATAAAAGAAACAACCGCTAAAGTCAATGCACCAGGCATAACGACAAGACCACCATAATAAGCTGAGTACCCTTGGGCATTTTGAATAAACATTGGCATAATCGTTTCAAAAGCAATTAACAATGTAAAGGCTAAAATTGCGATAAAGGAAACGAGCGCAAAAATTGGCGTTTTCATAACTCGCACTTCCAATATAGGTACATCAAGACGGAGCTGACGAATAACGAATAATACAATCGCACCGAGGCCTACGACTAAACTAATTGTTGTAACTAGCGTAAGTTCTGCATCATCTTGTAACATTGTAAAACCATAAAGCGTTGCGCCAAAACCAATCGTAGAAAGTAAAATCGATTGTACGTCAACTTTTGTTTCTTTTTGTTCCGTTACATTGTGCATAAAGAAAAAAACACCGATTAACAACAAAAAACCAATCGGTAACGGAATGTAAAACAACGAACGCCAACCAAAATATTTAATAAGCAATCCGGATAAAGGTGGACCTACTGCCGGGGCTACGTTAATAATCATCCCAGCTAGTCCCATCGCATAGCCTCGTTGCTCTCTAGGAAAAATTAAATAAAGGATCGTCTGCATAAGTGGCATCATTATTCCAGAGCCCATCCCTTGAATAATACGACCAATTAATAAAACGACGAACGTATTTGCAATAAGACTAATAAAAGTGCCAAGGACGAACAGTCCCATCGCCGAAAGCATCACTGCGCGCGTACTAAAAGTATCGATAAAATAAGCAGTAACTGGAATTAAAATTGCCATCGTTAACATAAACCCCGTCGTTAACCATTGAACTTGAGTCGAGTTAACATGAAATTCTTCCATTATTTTAGGAAAGGCGGTTATAAGTAAAAACATCATTAAAACAGATAAAAATGACGCTGTTAACGTTATTCCTATTATGATATTTCGTTGTGAGTTTGTTAAATTGTAAGTAGCCACATCGCATACGCTCCTCTATGTAAAATTGTGCTATCAATGTTGTATTTATTTGTAATAGTCCCTTTCCTAACTTATCATATATTCTTTTCTACGCAACTTTTTAAATTAACTTTTGAACTGTGAAAATATATTTTCCAGTTTTGGGGAGGTTTTCCTACAACTACTTTTAAAATGACTAGCTCACTCTTATTATACTCTCCTAACATTTTCAACAAATTTTCATTAAATGTTTAAAACTATTTGACTATTTCACAATTTAGACAATTTTACTCTAATTAAAAAGAACTATTTTATGAATTTTTGGGGGAAATTGTATGACAGTAAAGAATCGAGTAGAAGAAACTAATTATCGGACTGAAGATATGCGAAGACGAAATTCAATTGTGTTTTGGACAATCACATTTATTACAATTATTTCTACTATTCCTAGATTCTCTTTTGATGCTCCGATAGGCTTATATATTCAACTTAGTGTAATGTTAATTTTGTGGGCTTCTTTAGCCTTTATACATTTTAGGAAAGTATTCGAACCTTATATGCGTTATGTAGCAATCATCGGTACGTCTATTTCAATTACCGTCGCTATTGTGCTAGAGCCATCGATTACTAACTTCTCTTCTGTATACTACTTACTCATACTTACACTAATTTATATGGATTTGCCATTGACAGTTTATAGTATTATCTACGGTCTTGGTATTATGATTTATATGAGTTTCTATCAGGATATCGGTGTTACAAATGAAATGTTGATGCCGTACTTTTTATATTATATTTTGATTGCAATTTTAATGTTTGCTTTTTTTACGTGTATCTAATTTTATGATTCGTACAATTGAGGAGGCTAATGAAAAATCTGAACAATTAATTAAAGAACAAGAAGCCCAACAAGATGCACTTTTACGTCTTGTTAATTCTGTAACTGAAAAGACCGCGCTTATCACTAGCAATACAGAAGATAACAACCGTTTCTTCCAAGAGATGGGAGATTCCTTCCAGGAAATTGCAACCGGTTCGTTGACCCAAAGCGAATCGACTCAAGCAATTAATGAAGCAATCGGCGATATCCAGGAACAATTTAACGGTATGGAAGAAGCGATGCAAAACTTAACAACAGAAGCAGAAACTTCTCGGGAGCTCTCGCAATCAGGACAAGATCAAATAACGGCATTGACAAGAACAATTGCAGAGTTTCGCGATGAAATTAATACAATGTCCGAAGAATTAAGTCGTCTTATTACAAATCTAGCAGAAACAAATGAGTTTAGTAATACGATTAAGGAAATCGCAGACCAAACAAACTTACTCTCATTAAATGCTAGCATTGAAGCAACACGGGCTGGTGAGCAAGGTCAAGGTTTTGCAGTTGTGGCAAATGAAATTCGTAATTTAGCCGAAATGTCAACAGAATCTGCGGAAAAAATTTCAGAACAGATTGAATTATTTTCAGCCCAGTCTGATGATACGAAAACCCGTATGATTCAAGTGGCTGAGCGAATGACCGAAAGTTATGAAATGACGAAAGAGACGAACGACTATTTTGAAAAAATAAACCAAGCTATCTTAAAGCTAGATGAACTTGCAAACCTAAACAATGAAAGAATGCAAGAAGCGAACGAATCGGTTCAATCAATTGGTAAATCAACCGAAGAACTTGCTGCCTATAGCGAAGAGTCGACAGCCTCAATCGAAGAACTAACAGCTACGTTAGATAGTTGTTTAAGAGGCAATGAGGAAATTTTACGTGGTTTAATTGATTTAGAAGAAGTATTAGAAGAAGGGACAAACACAACGAAGGACAGTCATAAGGTAACAGAAACTAAATAAAATGATATTCAGAAAAAATAAGAAAATAGAACGACGGTGTTCAGTTTAACTGAGCATCGTTTCGTTATTTTTATGCCTATTTTAAGGAAGTGGTTTTTTGATCTATCTGATGTCAGTTCATACATTTAAAAAATTGCTTTAAGCCTTGTGCCGTCTTGCTTAACTTAAAAAATTCTTTTACTTTCCTAGTAGGAGCTTCTGTTAGGTAAATTAAGGAAAAAGCAAAGTTAAGCTTACGAACAAAGGCTTCTGCCGAGTAAGTTAGTGGTGATGTTCGGTTACGCTGACCTAGTGAGACCATCTGTTGAGTAAGGCAATAAGCAAAAGCTTCGTAACTTACACGGCGTAATGTTTCACCGAGAAGGTCTAAGGGAAAAAGACTTTCAACTTACTCAATAGAGCCCTTCGCCGGGAAAGTTAATAAGAAACAACATCCCATCTTACTCACCGAACGCCTCTGCTGAGTAAGTCTTTGTATAAAATCGTTTCAACTTACACAGTGGAGAGCTCCACCGAGTAAGTCTATCAACTAATTCGTCTCTACTTACACAGT
>CALGOZ010000024.1 GCA_937960785.1 uncultured Pseudogracilibacillus sp. | reverse complement strand
AAAATAAAGAAGCTGGGACAAAACCGAGCAAATAAAATAACGGTGTTCAGTTAAACTGAGCACCGTTTCTCTATTTTTAAGCCTATTTTAAGGAGATCGTTTTTATGCAGCTTATGTTCGTTAGCACATTTAAAAAAATTGTCTTAAAGCTTGCGTCGTCTTGCTTAGTCGGGTAACTTTTTTAAAAAATACCTTAACGATCCTAGTAGGAGTTTCTGTTGAGTAAGTTAGAAGGGATATTCAATTAGGCTTACCTAGCAGGAGCTTCTACTAAATAAGTGTATAAGCAAAACCTTACTAACTTACCCAGCGTGGGGAGAAGTAAGTTCTGCTTTCAAGAAAATCTGCCAATCGTGTAGAAAGCTTTAAGTACACTTTTATTAAAACACGGCAGGAACTTGAAGAGTGAATTGCATTAATAACGGTAAACGTAAGGGAATATGTTGCTAAAAATAATTAAGGATCGTTTAGCCCTAGCCTATTATGAGCGCTCTTCCTTTTGCGGAATTGTAAAACTAAAGGTCGTTCCGACATCAATTTCACTTTTCACTGATATCGTACCTTTATGAGCCGTAATAATATGTTTGGCAATGGCTAGACCTAGACCAGTACCCTGTTTCGAATCACTTCGCTTTCGAGACTTGTCTGCCTTATAGAACCGTTCAAAAATAAATGGTAAATCCTCTTCTGGTATACCGCTACCGTTATCTTCTATTTCGACGTAAAAGACATCCTCATCGCTCAAAATATCGATCAGAACGTAGCCCCCTTCCTTCGTATGGGCAAGGGCGTTGCTAATTAAGTTGGTAAACACTTGATCGATTCGGTCAGGATCAAAAATTGCAATATCTTTCGTTATATCTTTTTTCAAACGTAATTCGATACCTTGTTCTACTGCTGCACCAGAAAACTTTTTGTAAATTCGTTCGATAAATGCATCGACCGATACTTGTTCTGTATTTAACTCGATATGACCTGCCTCAATTCGTCCGATATCTAAAAGTTCGTTAACTAAACGCTCCATACGTACGGATTCATCGTGAATAATTTGCGCGAGTTCATTTTTATCCTCAACGGATTCAGCAATATCATCGACGATTGCTTCACTATATCCCCGTAACAAAGCAATCGGTGTTCGTAATTCATGGGAGACGTTTGAAATAAAGTCCTTACGCAACTTATCGAGTTGACGTTCCTCAGTCATATCTCGAATTACGGCAACAGCTCCACGAATATGGTTATGGTCATATAATGGTGTAATAAAGAGTACCCAATGACGACCATTTAACGTAATTTCTTCGACGATTTCATTTTTCTCTTCTAAAACTTTTAATAAAATTTGCTTCAAATCTTCCGGCAATTCTTTTACTTTCTTCTCCGCTGTTAAATTATACGTAAAATACCAATCTTGGATGAATTGTTCTGCCGGTGGGTTTAAAACCGTAATATCGCCAGAACGTGTTAATGTAATAACTCCATCAGCCATTGAATTTACTAAACTACTTAATTGTTCCTTCTCCTGACGTAACGCATTCATATGGAAATGTAGCTGCCGAGCCATGCGATTAAACGTAATTGCTAACTCACCAATTTCGTCATGAGTTAAAACTGGCACTTCCGTGTCGAATTCTCCTTTGGCCAAACCACTAGCTGCTTCGCGCATCCGGATAAGAGGCGCTGTTATTCTTGTCGAAAGGAAGAAAGCGAAAATCGTCGTAAGCACAATCGCAATTCCTGCTGCAACGAATATAATTTTCGTCGTCTGAGCTCGAGTCTGGTTAATTACATCGAGGGTTTGAAATAAAAAAATGCCCCCCTGTTCACTTTCTAAAGGCATACCTACAACGATTACCTCAGCTGAGTCTCGTTCAAATTTAACTTTATCATTTACTGTATGTCTATTAAGCACATTAGTTAGTAAATCTTCGTGGTCTTTTTCAAGAGCTTCCTCGATGTCTAAAAGCAATATATTTGTTGTATCGGAAACCCAGCGCGTACCGTTCTCGAAATATATAATTGCTTTACTTGAAGGTTCCTTAACAGTGCTTATTAATTCACTTGCTAGTTCTGGTTCATCTTCATACTGTTTTACGATTTTTGACATTTTATTTGCTGTTTGGATTAATTGAATTTCTTCTTGCTTCACATGGAAATTTTCAAAAAACTCCAATAGTAAAATAGTTAAGATAAATAGAACAAAGGAAACTAGCAATAAAATAGTTACTGCTAGTTTCCCTACAACACTTCGCCAAAACATCATACTTCATCGACCTCAAGTTTATATCCAATCCCCCATACCGTAACGATCATTTTCGCAGCTTCCTCTGAAACGCTCGTTAACTTTTCGCGCAAACGTTTGACATGGGTATCAACAGTCCGCAAGTCTCCGAAAAACTCGTATTGCCAAACTTCCTTCAACAAATCTTCACGTCGGAATACTTTATCAGGTGATTGAGCTAAAAATACGAGTAACTCATATTCCTTTGGAGTAAGGGATATTTCTTGACCATTCGATGTCACCCGATAAGCATCTAGGTCGATTGTTAAATGTGGAAAAACAATTAAATTATTCGCAGTCGCTGAAGCTCCTACTGCTGAACTATCTGTTCTACGTAAGACTGCTTTAATTCGTAAGACAACTTCCCTAGGACTAAATGGTTTTACGATATAGTCATCAGCACCGACTTCGAATCCTTGCACTCGATTTGATTCTTCACCTTTTGCAGTTAGCATGATAATTGGAGTCATCTTTTCTTTGCGAATTTCTTCACAAACTTCTATTCCATTCATTTCAGGCATCATAATATCCAACAAAATAATATCGTAATCATTTTCTAATGCAAGTTCTAGGGCCTCTTTTCCATCCTCTGCCTCTTCTACCATGAAATTATCACGTTCTAAGTACATGCGAAGTAGTCGTCGAATTCTTTCTTCATCATCAACGACTAGCACTTTCTTCCCTTCGCTCATTCTGCTTCCTCCTCGCCAAAAGTTCTAAAACAAACTACTACTTTCTATATTAAGCATAAGAATGCAATCCGGCAAGTACTAAGTTTACGACAATTATGTTAAACATGATAATAGCAAAGCCCA
>CALGOZ010000023.1 GCA_937960785.1 uncultured Pseudogracilibacillus sp. | reverse complement strand
TTACGTTAAAAATCGGCTTCAACCTTTCCGCTGTCACCGTCTACCGGTAAGGTTATATTAAAAATCAGCCTTAACCTTTCCGCTAGTAACATCTACTGTTAAGCCTGAGGTTAAAATCATTGGACCTTTCTTACAAATTCCCTCTAGCGGTAAACGTAAAGCAGAAATTTCCCACAAACTTACGATAACAAAGCAGTTATTTTATATTGTTTCTAAAACCCGTTTTTTAATAAACTTCACATACTTTTCTAACACATTAATGTCAGTTGTAGAACTTAACGTGCGCGAACCGACGACATCCTCAATTTCATTAAATAAAAGATTGCCATCTTCACTAATTAAAAAATCAATTCCGACAAAACCAAAGTCAAAATGCTCAAGAATCTTCTTAACTAACGATTGTTCCTCCTCTGACAATTCATAAAGCTCGGCAGTTCCTCCAAGGGTGAAGTTCGCGCGGAAGTCATGGTCACTTTTTCTTAAAATTGCAGCGATAATCTCTTTACCAATTACAAACACGCGAATATCCCGGCCTAACTTTACATTAGCCCGTTGAATGACGAGTTCGTTTGAGGAAATGTGTTCAAGGACCCGGTTCCATTCATCTTCAGATGTAATATAAAAAACTTCCTTCCCACCCCGGCCGGTTGCTTCTTTTACGACTAGGGGAAAATTAAGAGGAGGCGACTCAGGAAAAGAATAGGCCGTTGTAAAGTAGGTATCGACAATCGGAATCCCGAGCTTCTGCATTTCAAAATATGTAAGCCGCTTATCGTTCGTTGTTTGTGCAATAGAAAAAGAATTAAAGGTTAGCACGCCAACATCCTCGAGTAAACGTTGTAAAAATGGCTCAACCGTACGTACGACAGCAAAAGTCGGTAGCGTAATAGCATCTCCTTCATAACGCCACAATAAGCGCCCTGTTTCGATGCCGACGTCTAATTGTTCCCGTACAATCAAACGAAGCTCGATATCTTCTTTTTGCGCTTCATCGATAAACCAATCGATATAGGAACGGTTTTGTTCTGCATCTTTTTGCGAATATAGTAACCATCCTTGCATCCTAGTTTCCTCCTAATCTTTTAATTCGACTTTTGCAATTTCTTTTTCAATCAATTCGATAATAAACGAAGCTACGTTAATCGACGTACAATCGAGCAAATTACGAATATGAGCATTTGAATTTACTTCACAGACATAACGTTTTTCCCCATCACCAAATAAGAGATCGACACCAGCAAAATGGGCACCAATCGCCTTTGTAGCAGCAATGGCAAGTTCTTTTTCATACTCATTTGGTTCGTAGGGTTCCATCTTTCCACCCTTTGTTACATTCGCGCGGAAATCTCCACTAGCCGATCGCTTCATCGCTGCAATGACTTTATCACCAACGACTTGCACCCGCACGTCTCGACCGTAGCTCGATGAAATATATTGTTGAAAGAGAAATGGTTTTCCACCTACTTTCTGTAAATAAAATAGAAGAGCCTCCTTATCTTCTACTAAATAAACCTGTTCACCAAAGGAGCCGAACGCTTCTTTTATAATAAAAGGGTAACCGAATTTGTCGATGACACGCTCGATATAAGATGAACTCAAGGGAAGGGGGAGTCCGAATGTTTTCGGTGCGACAATCGTCTTTGGAATGGGAATGTTATTTTGTTCTAAGGCGATATAGGTTTTAATTTTATCATCGGAAATTTCAATCGCTCGCGGTCGATTGAAAACAGGAACACCCCGTGCTTCAAGCCTTTCTGCTAAATAAATATCTTTATCTGTAAAAAGAACGTAGTCGTATTTTTTAATAAACTGTTCGCCGTTACCAGACGATAGTTCGTTTAAAATTTCATCGTTCTTCTTCAAAGAAATTGTGTGATTTCGCCTTGTGGCTGCCTCTTTTAGCATATTTGCAAAATCAAAAAAAGCCGGCGAAGATAAAAAACCGTTATAAATAATTAATCCTTTAAAACTCACAATGAATCGTTCCTCTCTCGTTGCTCAATCAACATTTTTAACCTATAATCATTTTAGTCTAAATAAATTATTATACAAAAAAAGTGGTGCAAATTGATGAAAACTTTCCAAGAAGTCAAAAACTATATGCAATCTCGGGAACACCTCGGTATTCAACCAGGCCTTGAGCGAATGGAGGCCTTGTTAGAAAAACTCGGCCATCCAGAGCAAAAATATGCTACCCTTCACGTCGCAGGAACGAATGGTAAAGGTTCGACAGTACAAATGATTGCAACCGGCTTACAAACAAAAGGCTTGCGGGTCGGTACGTTTACTTCACCAAGTTATACGGGATTAACCGGTCATATAAAAATAAATGACGAAACAATAAAAGATAATCAATTTACTTCTTTATTAAACGAAATGCAACCCTTTGTTAGTAAATTAGATTGCGAAGGCTTAAGCCCGACTCCTTTTGAAATATTAACAGCCTTAGGTTTTTTATACTTTGCAAAGGAAACTGTCGACATTGCAATTATCGAAGCTGGAATGGGAGGACGTTTTGACACAACGAATTGTATCGAACCAGTCGCTACAATTATTACTTCTATCGATATCGACCATGAACAATTTTTAGGAAATACGATTGAAGAAATCGCTCTCCATAAAGCAGGTACTATCAAAAGGAACCGTCCCGTTATCATCGGGAGACTACCGGAAGCAGCAAGACAAATACTTGAAAAAGAAGCCAGCTCCCTGCATGCTACCTTGTATAGACTAGGAGAGGACTTTGGAATCCATCATAATACGTATACCCTCCCAAATGGCAAACAAATAGATATCAAACTATCCTTAGAAGGAGAGCATCAACGTAATAATGCTGCGCTTGCTTTAACAGCATTATATCTTTATGAAAAAACCACTTCCCATTCATTACCTTGGGAGCAAATTCAACGAGCCTTTCAATCGCTTTCTCTTGCAGGGCGTTTTGAAGAGATCTATCAAAGACCGACAATCATCGTCGATAGTGCCCATAATGTAGCTGCCGTTGAAACCTTTATAAAAACAGCGAGGTCAAAAGCGAAAGGTCAAGAGGCTGAAATACTTTTTGCTGCGTTTTCAGATAAACAAGTTGAACCGATGGTCGAAAAGTTGCAAAGGGAATTTTCTCAGGTCACCTGCACAACCTTTAATCATAAGCGAGCAACAGATGAAAAAATGATGAAAAAAATCGCCACTAAATTTCCCAACGTAACTTTCGAAGCCAATTGGCAAAAGTTCATCAAACAAAAAATTACAAATAAAGACACCGATTCTACCCTCTTTATTACGGGGTCGCTACACTTCATTATGCTAGTTCGAAACTTTTTGTTAGAAAAAAACGAATAACGGAAAAAGGAAGAATTTTTTGTTTCGTTCGCACCGACAAAACAAGGGAATTTTCTTATGCTTTAGCTGTTAAGATGGACTAGCATAGAACTTTCTTAAATTGTAGGTGACCAAAATGAAAAAAATAAAGCAACCGAAGCAAAAATTAACAAACCGTAACGTAAAAAGGAACTTCTTTTTTGACCGACTTAATATAATTGCTAACAACCGACTCATCATTGCAATTAGCGGAGGAGTGCTCGTCGGGATCATCTTTGGCTTGATCACTTTACAACTATTAAGCGAGAAACCGTCAGTCGATGTTGCAGAACAACAAGAAAAAGTAAACGCAACAGAAGGTCCAAAACAAGAAAATGGAATCACTTTAAGTGAAACCTTACTAGACGACTTCTATGTGATCCAAATCGGTTTATTTAGCGACCGGGCTAATGCCGAAGCTCAAAAGGAACAACTTATTACAAAAAATATCGATTCTTTTATTTGGGAACGGGATGGGAAATACTTTTTACTACATGGTATTTTTTCTAAAGAAAATAAAGCGAAAGAAAAAGCTAAAAAGCTCGAAAAAAACAATATCGAACTGTTCGTAAAAGATTGGAATCTTAAATTACAAGATATACATGTCACCGAGGAAGAAAAGGAATGGTTGGAGGAGCTTTTTACTTTGTTTTCCGATTCAATTCAAAAAGAACGGCTTGCCGATACCTCCCGATGGAAAATACTTTTTAACGAGAGGGCAAATTCCGAACGAATCGAACAAGTCCAACAGACGTTACAATCTATCACAGAATCTAATGAACAAGCAACTGGAGAAATGAACCAACTACTAACAATGATGTATGCAGTGGAACGGTATTTAGAATAACTTTTTTTAAAATTGTTGATGATTTAACTTTGACTGGACGTTTTGTTCTTCTAAATAAAAAGGTCACTTCGGAAAAAGTTGTTTTTCAACTAAATTATAAAGGAAAATAGCTTTTTACCGACTCGCGCCTTTTGTCGCTTCGTACTACAATAGAGAAAAACTGTTGTAGGAGGTAAACGAAGGATGAGTCGAATTCGAATGAAAGATGTCCCGAAGGAGGAACGACCTCGAGAGCGATTATTAAAGTTCGGCGAGGAAAGATTAACAAATCAAGAATTAATCGCTATTTTACTCGGAAGCGGGACAAAGCATGAATCCGTTATGGATATTGCCAATCGATTGCTCATTCATTTTGAAGGACTTAAGTTTTTAGATGAAGCGACAATCGAAGAATTAACAAAAGTTAAAGGAGTCGGCAAAGCAAAAGGAGTGACAGTTTTAGCCGCATTAGAGTTAGGGAGACGAATTCGTCAATATACACCAGAACGAAATTATGTCGTTCGTTCACCTCAAGACGGCGCAAATTATGTAATGGAATCGATGCGTCATCTTAACCAGGAGCATTTACTTGTACTTTTTCTCGATACGAAAAATCAAATTATTCATAAACGGACAATTTTTATCGGAAGCTTGAATTCCTCAATTGTCCATCCGCGAGAAATTTTTCGCGAAGCTGTTAAACGCTCTGCAGCCTCGATTATTTGCGCCCATAATCACCCCTCCGGTGACCCAACCCCATCCCAAGAGGATATCCACGTGACGAAGCGTCTCGTCGAAGCTGGTAAAATTATGGGAATCGAACTTCTCGATCACCTCATTATCGGCAATTGTAAATTTACATCCTTAAAAGAAAAAGGTTATTTATAATCAAAATTTCTTCAAAAATTTCCTTTTCCCTTTCCGAAATAAAAAGATTTACAATTGTTTTAGTAAAATTTACAATATAATATATAAAAATTCTATCATTTTTACGATAATTTCAGTATAATGAATAAGAATGTATGTAACGGCACCATATTTTCACATAAAACGAAAATGGTGCTTTCTTTTATCAACGGAAATACAAATCCGTTGACCATTGTGAATTTTATAAATAAAAAATTCGGAAACATACTAATATACATCAATCCGTTTAGGAAAGGGAGATTTAGCTTGTCAAAGTTTAGTTTAACAAATAGTTTAGGGATAGATTTAGGAACAGCGAATACGTTAGTTTTCTTACGTAATAAAGGAGTAATTGTAAACGAACCGACCGTCGTTGCCATTAACAACGAAACGGGGGATATCGTCGCCGTTGGAAATGAAGCACGAAATATGATTGGACGAACTCCTGGGTCAATTACCGTCGTCCGACCGATGCAAGACGGTGTAATTGCTGATTACGATACAACTGCAGTTATGATGAAATATTACTTACAACAAGCAAGGAAAAAGCGAAGCGGTATTTTTAGTACGAAACCGAGCGTCGTCGTCTGTGTACCCTCTGGCATTACGAAGGTAGAAGAGCGAGCTGTCGTCGATGCGACAAAAGTAGCCGGCGCTAAAGAAGCCTTCCCAATTCCGGAACCTTTTGCAGCTGCTTTAGGTGCTGACCTGCCCGTATGGGAGCCGACCGGAAGCATGGTCGTCGATATCGGTGGAGGAACGACGGAGGTAGCTGTCATTTCGTTAGGTGGAATTGTGACGAGCAATTCAATTAACGAGGCCGGCAATAAAATGGACCGTGCAATTAGCCATTACATCCGTCAGACGTATAACTTAATGATAGGGGAACGAACTGCAGAACAAATTAAAGTAGAAATCGGTTCAGCTAAACCAACGACAGAAGGAAAGCAGATGGACATTCGTGGCCGTAATTTATTAACAGGCTTACCAGAGACGATTACAATCACCGAAGAAGAAATAACAAAGGCTCTCCAAGAAGTAATCGAAAAAATAACCGAATCTGTTAAAACAACGTTAGAAAAGACACCACCAGAATTATCTGCCGACGTAATGGATCGAGGAATTGTTCTAACCGGTGGCGGAGCGATGCTGAATCAAATTGATAAGGTAATTAGCGAAGAGACAGACGTACCCGTATTTGTGACAGAAAATCCTTTAGAAAGCGTCGCTGTAGGTACTGGAAAGTCGTTAGAATATATCCAGCATTTCCGCAATAATCCTAACGTCGCATCCCGAGCTAACATCGATTAAGCGGGTGTTTGTATGCAATTTTTTAAGCGAAAGTCCTTATTCGTCATTTTGATTGGAATTATTTTATTAGGAAGTTTAATCGGTTATTCTTTAACGAATAAAAACGAAGTATCTACAGCGGAGAAATTTGTTATGGATTCCGTCGGTTGGTTGCAAAATCTCGCCTTCCAACCGATTACCTTCGTTACCGATATTTTCGATAGTCTTAGCGATATTAAAAAAACGTACGAGGAAAATAAACTTTTACGAGAAAAAGTCGCTGAATACAAAACCTTAGTATACGAAGTCCAAGAGCTAGAACGGGAAAATGAGAGTTTACGTCAAATGCTAGATTTAATCGACTCACCTAGAGACTATGAAGCGATTTTGGGGACAGTTATCGCAAGGTCTCCTGAACGTTGGATCGACCAAATTATCATTAACCAAGGAAAACAACATGGCATCGAAAAGAACATGGCGGTTATTACTGGTGAAGGAATGGTCGGCAAAGTAAAGACAGTCTCAAATTTCACATCAACGGTACAATTAATTACAAGCTTTGACCAAATGAACCGTATGTCAGCTGTCGTCACATCAAAAAAGGGTGCCGAGGTCTTCGGTTTAATCGAAGGATACGATAAGGAAGAAGGCATGTTACTTTTCCGAATTATTGATGATTCTGGTGGTAAAATAAAAGAAGGCGATCCCGTATTATCTTCAAGTATGGGTGGCATGTTTCCTTCGGGATTACTAATCGGCACGATCAAAGAAGTAACCCCAGATCAATACGGATTAACGAAAATCGCCTACGTTGAACCGGCAGCTGACTTAAAAGACATCAATGAAGTAATCGTCGTAAAACGAAAGTTAGATACCGTTACTGATGACGAGCTACTCAATCCTTTACAAATTGACGAAGACGAAGAGGAAGACGAATGAAGCGGTTAGTTACAATTTCTTTAATTATGTTACTATTGTTAGCAATTGAAGGTGTTGCAATTGAATTATTACCATCATTTATTAAGTTATCACAAGTTTATTTAACACCGCATTGGCTTTTGCTTTTTCTTATTATCGTCGTTTCTTTTGGTTATCCGAATGATTCGACGATACCTATTACGTTCGCTGTCGTTTTTGGATTAATGACAGATATTGTCTATACCGGTATTCTCGGCGTGTATATGTTTATGCTCGCTTTATCTGTTTACAGTAGTCAACTGTTAAACCGATTATTGCAAGCGAACCTTTGGATGTTACTCCTTATTGCGTTTGCTTCAATAACGGTGATGGAAGTCGGCTTACTTTCCATTTATTCTTTAATCGGGATTCCGACGATGTCTTTAAATAACTTTTTACTTTACCGTTACATACCGACAGTAGTAGCCAATCTATTGTTTTTATTAATTATTTACGTACCGAGCCGAAAGCTATTGCACTGGATGAAGGAAGAAAGCTTTTAATTATACGATGTAGTTCGTTTTTGTTCACGAGGTGATCATATGCAAAAAGATAAACAATTAGTAACGATAAAGGGAACGGCAGAAGGATTCGTTTTTGACTTAGATGATGAACATTTATTCGAAGACGTACTACATGAATTATCAGAGAAATTAGACCAGGATCAGACAAATGGCAATGATGATCAACTCGTAGCTGTCGTCGTTAAGCTCGGATATCGTTTTCTTACAAAAGAACAAAAAACTAGATTAACAGAGTTGATTGAGGCGACTAGTCGATTTTATATCGAACGTTTTGATTCTGAAGTAATTTCAAAGAATAGTGCCCGTCTTTTACTCGATAAAACCGATATTAAATTGAAAAATCAAATCGTACGATCTGGACAAATCTTAGATATAACTGGTGATTTATTATTAATCGGTGATGTGAACCCTGGCGGTGAAGTACGTGCAACTGGAAATATTTTTATTATGGGACAATTACAAGGAATCGCCCATGCCGGGAAAAATGGTGATGAACAAGCAGTAATCGTCGCTTCTTATATGAACCCATCACAATTACGCATCGGGAAATATTTCAGTCGAGCACCGGACTACAATTCTGACGGCGTCTATATGGAATGCGGTTACTTAGATGAAGAGAAGCAACAAATTATGATCGACCGCTTACAAGTACTACCTTATGTTCGGAAAGAATTACGCAATTTAGAAAGGAGAATCCTCTATGGGTGAGGCGATAGTTATAACCTCTGGTAAAGGAGGAGTCGGTAAATCGACAACAACAGCAAATATTGGAACAGCCTTAGCTTTAATGGGAAAAAAGGTTTGTCTCGTCGATACCGACATCGGATTACGAAATTTAGATGTTATTATGGGATTGGAAAATCGAATTATATATGATATTGTCGACGTAATCGAAGGCAATTGTAAGTTGAATCAAGCCTTAGTACTAGACAAACGTTTTGAAACTCTGTCACTTTTACCAGCCTCACAAACCCAAGATAAATCTGCAATAACCCGGGATGGTATGATTGAAATCGTTACGAGTTTAAAGAAGGATTACGATTATGTATTAATTGATTGCCCAGCAGGTATAGAACAAGGCTTTCAAAATGCGATTGCCGGCGCGGACCAAGCTATTGTTGTCACAACTCCCGAAAAGACGAGCGTACGCGATGCCGATCGAATTATCGGTTTACTCGAACAAGAAGAAGAGATGGAGCGCCCACGCCTTTTAATTAACCGAATTCGAAACCATATGATGGAATCCGGCGATATGTTAGACGTCGATCAAATTTTACAAATCTTATCGATCGATTTACTAGGAATTGTAATCGATAGCGACGATGTCATTAAAGCCTCTAACGAAGGAACTCCCGTCGTCGTCAATCCAGATAACAGGGCATCTATTGCGTACAGGAATATTGCTCGAAGAATTTTAGGAGAATCGGTTCCACTACAGTCTTTTGAAGAAGAAGTCGGAATGTTCGACCGGGTAAAACGATTTTTCGGTTTCCGTACATAAATTTAGTAGAGTTATAGATTAGATTCGGATTAGTTCGAGATATGCCTAAAGTCAGCCAACGTAAGCTTTTCAATAAATCCTTTTTATATAAACGATAGTACGGCAATGTTAACCGTAACGTTTATGTAAAAAGGATTTTTTATTGTTTAAACGGATTATCCTCGTTACCGTAAACGAAATTTAAAACCGTATACAGTAGGCGTACTTACTGTAAACGAAATAAACTTTTCTCAAATTCTGTATACAGTAGGCGCACTTACTGTAAACGAAA
>CALGOZ010000022.1 GCA_937960785.1 uncultured Pseudogracilibacillus sp. | reverse complement strand
TGTTTAGAAAAGATTTGCAAGGAAAACGTGAAGAAAAGCCATACTATATGGTAAGGAGTGAGAACGATGAGTAAAAGTCTTTTAGAGAATGTAGAAAAGTTAATCGAACCAATTCTAGATGAACGGAATTTATCTTTATTCGATTTAGAGTTTGTTCGTGAACGAAACGATCACTTTTTACGAGTATATATCGACAAAAAAGGTGGTGTCGATTTAGATGAATGTAGTATCGTTTCAGAAAAATTAAGCGAGAAATTAGACGAGGAAGATTTAATAAAGGGAAGCTATTATTTAGAAGTTAGCTCTCCAGGTGCGGAACGTCCGTTAAAGACGAAGCAAGATTTAATCGACCATATTGGCGAAAATGTTTTCGTCTCCCTTTATGTTCACATCGACGGAGAGAAGCAATATGAAGGTACTTTATTAAAGGTTGAAGATGACATCGTAACGATTGAATACAAGTTTAAACATACGAAAAAGCAAGTAGAGATTCCATATGATAAAATCGCCAAAGCAAGACTTGCTGTTATACTATAAGGGGGAAGAACAAATTGAGCAGTGAGTTGTTTCAAGCATTAACGATGCTTAGTGAAGAAAAAGGAATTGATAAAGAAACGTTATTAGAAGCTTTAGAAGCAGCCCTTATTTCAGCCTATAAGAAAAACTTTAAATCAGCAAGTAACGTTTCCGTAAAATTTAATGAAGAAGAAGGAACGATGAAAGTTTTTGCTCGAAAGAAAGTTGTAGACGAAGTAGAAAACGAACGAGAAGAAATAAATCTCGATGAAGCAAGAGAAATCGACTTAAGTTATGAAATAGGAGATATTGTTGAACAAGAAGTAACACCGACAAATTTCGGTCGCATCGCAGCCCAAGCAGCAAAACAAGTCGTTACCCAACGTGTTCGTGAAGCAGAGCGAGATATTATTTATGAAGAATATATCGATCGCGAAGAAGATGTATTAACAGGGATCGTAGAACGAGTCGATGCACATAATGTTTTTGTAAATATTGGGAAAGTTGAAGCTAAACTTTCTCGGATGGATCAAATCGAATCCGAAAAATACGAGGTTCACGATCGAATTAAAGTATATGTGACAAAGGTGACGAAGACGAATAAAGGACCTCAAGTATCTATTTCACGTTCTCATCCGGGACTTCTAAAGCGATTGTTTGAAATGGAAGTACCAGAAATTTACGACGGTACTGTAGAAATAAAGTCAATCTCACGCGAAGCCGGAGAACGTTCGAAAATCTCTGTCTATGCAAGTAATCCAGAAGTAGATCCAGTCGGCTCTTGTGTCGGACCGAAAGGCCAACGAGTGCAAGCTGTCGTAAACGAATTAAATGGTGAAAAAATCGATATCGTAAAATGGTCTGAAGATCCAGTTATTTATGTATCGAACGCCTTAAGCCCTTCTGAAGTAATCGATGTGTTAGTCGATGAAGAAGAAAGAGCAACGACGGTAATTGTACCGGATGACCAGCTATCCCTTGCGATTGGCAAGCGAGGTCAAAATGCTCGCCTCGCAGCGAAGTTAACCGGCTGGAAAATCGATATAAAAAGTGAATCAGAAGCAAAAGAATCAGGTATTGAATTTGGCGAATTGAAAGAAGTAGAAGAAGATGTTTTAGAAGAAACACCTAAGCCAGAAGAAGAATCGTCCGATGATTTTTTACTTACGGAAGATGATGGAGAAGAGTCATTACCTGAAGATGATTACTTATTCGAATAAGGAGGCATTTTAATGGCACGGAAAAGAAAAATTCCACAAAGAAAATGCATCATTACGAATGAGATGAAACCAAAAGAAGAAATGATTCGCATCGTTCGGACGAAAGAAGGGGAAGTTTTCGTTGATCCCCACGGCAAACAAAATGGTCGAGGAGCCTATTTAACAATCGATCGCGACGTATTTCAGAAAGCTAGAGAAAAGCAAATTTTAAATGAAGTTTTCAAAATGCAAGTCGACGATTCGATTTATGATGAACTCGACCAATTAGTGAGCGAGGAAAATGAGTGAGAAACAAGCGTTAAATTTGCTCGGTTTAGCTTTTCGAGCACGGAAAGTAAGCTCAGGAATCGATACGATTCTTCGCGACATACAACGTGGAAAGATCCATGTTTTACTGATCGCAACAGACGTGAAAAAAAATACAAAAAAACAGTTGATTGGTAAATGCACTCACTATGACGTACCTTATATTGAATTTGCCAATCGAAATCAATTAGGAAAGGCAATCGGAAAGCGAGCAAGAGTTGCAGTAGGTATTTTAGATGTAGGTTTTGCACGAAAATTTCAGACATTACTATAAATATAATTGCGGGGTGAACGTATGAGTAAGATGAGAATTTATGAATATGCAAGAGAAAAAAACATTTCTAGTAAAGAAGTGATCGAACAATTAGCAAAAATGGACATCGAAGTATCGAGTCATATGTCATCGATCGGCTTACATGAACAAATAAAGTTAGATGAAATCTTTGATGAAAAATCAAAAGAAGAACCAAAAGAAGAAAAAAAGCAAGAACAAACAAATCAAAGGGCGAATAAAGAACAAAAAAAGAAAAAAGAAAAACCTAAAAAACAAAAGCGTAAAAGTAAAAAAGGTAAAAAACAAAAAGAACAAGATAAACAACAAACCGAATCTGTCGACCATCTTGTTTATAGCGGAGCTCTTACTGTCGATGAATTAGCACAGAGGATTAAGAAAGATGTGTCAGAAATTATTAAAAAATTAATGTTTTTAGGTGTTATGGCGACGAAAAACCAAGACCTCGATGATGATGCGATCGAATTAATTTGTGAAGACTACGGGATTACAGTAGAGAAGGAAGTCGTTCTAGAAGATACAGATTTCGATAAATATCGTAAAGAGGATTCGGAACGGGACTTAAAAGAGCGACCTGCTGTAGTTACAATTATGGGACACGTAGACCATGGTAAGACGACTTTATTAGATTCCATCCGTCAAACGAAAGTAACCGAAGGAGAAGCGGGTGGAATTACGCAACATATCGGTGCTTATCAAGTGACTCGAGATGGAAAGAAAATTACGTTTTTAGATACACCAGGTCATGAAGCTTTTACGAGTATGCGTTCTCGAGGTGCACAAGTAACGGATATTGCTATTTTAGTAGTTGCGGCTGATGACGGTGTAATGCCACAAACAGTCGAGGCATTAAACCATGCTAAGGCGGCCGAAGTACCGATTATCGTCGCTGTTAACAAGATGGATAAAGAACATGCGAACCCTGACCGAGTGATGCAGGAATTGACGGAACACGAATTAATTCCTGAAGACTGGGGTGGCGATACGATTTTCGTACCTATTTCTGCTTTGCGTGGAGATGGAATCGATGATTTATTAGAAATGATACTACTCGTGGCAGAAATGGAAGAACTAAAAGCTAACCCAGATAAAGAGGCCTTTGGTACTGTAATCGATGCCCGTTTAGATCGGGGTCGAGGTGTCGTTGCAACCCTTCTCGTTCAAGAAGGAACATTATCAGTAGGAAATTCCATTGTCGTTGGGAACACTTACGGTCGTGTACGAGCGATGGTAAACGATCTAGGAGAACGTATTACAAAAGCGGGACCTTCCACTCCTGTAGAAATTACGGGATTAAGTGAAGTACCATTAGCCGGGGATCAATTCCTCGTCTTCCGTGATGAACGACAAGCACGACAAATTGCAGAAACTCGCCAAGAAAAACATTTAGAAGAAACGCGTGGAACGAAAGCGAAAGTTAGCTTAGATGATTTATTCGAACAAATTAAACAAGGTGAAATGAAAGATCTAAATGTTATTATTAAAGCAGATGTCCACGGCTCTGTAGAAGCGTTAGCAGCTTCTTTACAAAAGATTGAAGTAGAAAATGTAAATATCAAAATTATCCATACCGGAGTAGGAGCAATTACGGAATCGGATATTATTTTAGCTTCTGCATCGAATGCCATTGTCATTGGCTTTAACGTACGTCCTGATGCAAACGCACAAAAAGCAGCTAAAAATGAAAAAGTCGATATTCGCTTACACCGTGTCATTTACCAAGCAATCGAAGAAATTGAAGCAGCGATGAAAGGACTACTCGACCCAGAGTATGAAGAAAAAGTTATTGGGCAAGCTGAAGTTCGAGAAACCTTTAAAGTATCGCGAATTGGAACAATTGCTGGTTGTTATGTAACGGATGGTAAAATTATGCGAAATGCTCAAGTACGCTTAATTCGCGATGGAGTCGTTCTCCACGAAGGCGATATTTTAGCGTTAAAACGTTTTAAAGATGATGTTCGTGAAGTAGACCAAAACTACGAATGTGGTATTACAATCAAAGATTACAACGATATTAAAGTAGGCGATATTATCGAAGCCTTTATTATGGAAGAAGTCGAACGGACATGATCGTCTATGCAGAAGTCGAATGCCATATATACGAAGCGCAATCGTTAAAAGAAAAACGTTCTGTCTTACAACGGCTTATTCACCATATTCGCCAAGACTTTAACGTATCGATTGCAGAAATTGATTACCAGTCATTATGGCAACGGACGAAGCTGGCGATTGTGACTGTATCGAATGATGGAACCCATGCGGAACAAGTTATTCAAAAAGTATTAAAGCGAATCGATCATTATACTGAATTAGAACGTACGATTACCTCAGTAGAACGATTATAATGATACAGAAATGAGGTGGACAAAAATGGAACGATTACGAACGAGTCGTGTAGCCGAACAAATGAAAAAGGAAATCGGTGAAATTGTTAATCAGAAACTAAAAGATCCACGAATCGGTTTTGTAACGATTACAGATGTACAACTTACGAACGATTTACAACAAGCTACAGTTTATGTTTCGGTTCTCGGTGATGAAGAGGAAAAGACGGAATCCTTAGCAGGCTTACAGCAAGCAACTGGTTTTGTACGCTCTGAAGTAAGTAAAAGAATTCGCTTACGAAAAGTACCTGAAATCACTTTCTCTTTCGATGAAGCTCATGAATACGGTAGTCGAATCGATGAAATATTAAGAGAATTAAAGAAAGAATAAAAAACAAATCTGACCTTGTTTATCTGTTAAACAGGTCAGATTTGTATGCAAAAAAAGGAGTAAAGTTACCGTGAACGGGATTATTCCATTGATGAAACCTAAGGGATATACCTCCCATGACTGTGTGCAAGTAATGCGACGAATTACAAAAATAAAACGAATCGGGCATACTGGTACGCTAGATCCGAACGTAGAAGGTGTACTACCAATTTGTATTGGTGAGGCGACAAAAGCAATACCTTATATGCAACAATTACCTAAAACTTATATAGCTGAAGTCTCTTTAGGAACTAGCACGACGACAGAAGATTCTGACGGTGAAATCGTCGAATCTACTTCAATTGTAGACGTTCCAACCGAGGAAGAAATCGATACAGTTTTGAATAGTTTTCTAGGTGAAATTGTCCAAATTCCGCCAATGTATTCGGCAGTACGTGTTCAGGGAAAGCGATTATATGAATATGCTCGGGAAAATATCGAGGTAACACGTCCTAAAAGACACGTTACAATTCACAATATTACACGGATTACATCAATAAAAGATAGGACCTATCCGAAGTTTACAATCGAAGTAAAGTGTTCTAAAGGAACTTACATTCGAACGTTAGCAGTCGATATCGGTAAAAAGTTAGGTTATCCCGCTCATCTTTCTTATTTAAAACGAATCGAGACGGATTCATTTACGCTAGATGAAACTGTGACTTTAGAAGAAATTGAACGAAAGGCCGAAGAAGGAAAACTATCTACAATTATAGAACCAATCGAACGTGGCCTACAACACTTACCGGTATGGCAAGTTCCAGCTAATATAAAACGTCGTGTGTTACTTGGACAGAAATTGAAGCGACCGACGGAAATGAAACAAAGTCCCTTCTTAGTAATGCACAACAATCAACTCTTGGCAATCTATAAACATCACTCGCAGAATGAAAAGGAAATCAAACCGGTAAGAGTGTTTAACATGTACAAGAATGAAGGTGAATAATAGTGAAGTACATCGAATTAACGTATCCCCACGACTTACAAAAGGATGATATAGAAGATACAGTTGCAGCGATTGGATTTTTCGATGGTATTCATCGAGGACATCGTGCCGTAATACAACAAGCCCTCGATATCGCACAGGTCGAAAATAAAAAAAGTGCCGTTATTAGTTTCCACCCTCACCCTTCCGTTATTCTTAGACGAACGGAAGAAAAGGTGCGTTATATAACGACATTAGAGGAAAAACAGAAAATATTAAAAGAAATGGGCGTTGATTACCTATACATTATAACGTTCAATGAAGAGCTTTCGAAATTGTCGCCACAGACTTTTCTGGATCACTTTATCGTCGGATTACATATCACTCATCTTGTTGCTGGCTTCGACTATACGTTCGGTCATAAAGGGGCAGGCAACATGGACAACATTGATGAAATGGCCCAAGGACGTTTTCACACAACTGTAGTAGAAAAGTTAGAAAACGGCGCTGATAAAATTAGCTCAACAAGAATCCGTGAGTTATTACGTTCAGGAGCCGTCCATGAAATACCAAACTTATTAGGTAGAGTCTATGAATCGACCGGGACTGTCGTAAGGGGCGACAATCGAGGTGGTAGCCAATTAGGGTTTCCAACGGCTAACATTAAAGTCGATGAGGATAAATTTTTGCCAAAACAAGGCGTCTACGCTGTAAAAGTTCACTTTAATGATCAAGTATATGAAGGTATGGCGAATTTAGGTGTCGTCCCAACTTTTACAGATGATCGAAGTGAACTAAAATTAGAAGTAAATATTTTCGATTTTAATGAAACGATTTATGGAGAAACTTTAACAGTCGAGTGGCATCAATTTATTCGGGAAGAAAAGAAGTTTTCCGGAGTAGAAGAAATTATCGCCCAATTAAAACAAGATGAAGAAAAGATTCGAGCTTTTTTCGCCTAATAGTTGCAATATTTTTTAAAACAAGTTAATCTATTAATTACGAACCTTTTGCTTGGCAAATTGACTCTCCAACGATTTGCTAGGCTAAAGGGAATATAGAGAATAAAGGAGGCTAAACAACATGTCAATTTCAAAAGAGAGAAAAGCGGAAATTATTAATGAATTTAAAATTCATGATAACGACACAGGTTCACCAGAAGTTCAAATCGCTATTTTAACAGAAGAAATTAATAATTTAAACGAACATTTAAAAGTTCACAAAAAGGATCACCATTCTCGTCGTGGACTTTTAAAGATGGTAGGTAAACGTCGTAATTTACTTGCTTATTTACGTGATAAAGACGTTACACGTTACCGTGAGTTAATTCAAAAATTAGGTTTACGTCACTAATTCATAAAGTAGGTAGTAAAAAGAGACGGTGTTCAGTTAGACTGAGCACCGTTTTTTATATTTTTTACATTACTTGCCCAGCATACTAACTCCGTTAAGAAAATCGATATAGTAAAGCGCTTGATTTTATTCTCTGTGGGCTTTCATTGAGTAAGTTAGTAGTCTTTTGTTTAAGTTTACCTAGCTAGCGCTGTTGCTGAGTAAGTATATAAGAAAACCTTTACATCTTCACCAGTGGATCGAGCTACTGAGTAAGTTAATAAGAAATAACACTTCGACCTACTCATGAGAGCGCGCCACCAGGTAAGGTAAGCAAAAATAGTACTACAGCTTACACAGTGGAGGCTTCTACCGAGTAAGTTAAGCTAAAATAAAACTCCGGCCTACACAGTGGAAGCCTCTACTGAGTGAGTTTGCAGTAGTTTTCGTTTACACTTACCTAATGGGACGCTCTATTGGGTAAGTATAGGTGCTTAAGCGTCTCAACTTACTCATTGGAGCCTTTCAGCGAGTAAATTAATGAGAAATAACACCCGTTCCTACTCACTGGAGTGCACCATCGGGTAAGTGTACAGTCAAAAGTGTTCACACTTATACAATAGAGCGCACCACCAGGTAAATGAATCAGCAACATCATCTTATTTAATCCAGTGGCAACATCAATCCAGGTAAGTGAATAAACGATCCGTTCAAAACTTTCCTATATCGGGGATATATTGAGTAAAGTTTCTTCAATACTTTCCTAGCAAGAAAATACCTTAATAAGCTGTTAGTAAAACTTTGCATAAAATAAAGAGCGTACTGTGTTAATAAGGATAAACCTAAATAAGTATGTTGCCAAACCGGGGAAAAATCTCTAAATAAAATATGAACGGATTGAGATCTTACATCATAGATTTCAGTCCATCCATTCATTTAAGGATAATTCTGTGCCTGTCTCTGTACGTTGCATTTTTGCATTTAAATAGAAATTTAACTTTCTTTTAATTGATTAATAAATAAGCGCATTACATCTGGCAAATCTGGCCAAGCATGTCCGGAGATAAGATTATCTTCTTTATGAACCATTTCATCGATATACGTCGCACCGGCAGCTTGTACTTCTGGCTTACATGCGATATATGCGGTCATCTCCCGATTTTTAATATGTTCGGGAACAGTCGTTAGTACAAGGCTACCGTGACAGACAGAGGCAACAGGTTTATTTGTTTCAAAAAAATGACTTACAATTTTCGGTACGTGTTCATTCATCCGAATATGTTCGGGTGAACGGCCACCAGGAATAAAGAGACCATCGTAAACTTCAGGATTAACTTCATTAAAGGCAATGTGAGCATCGATTAAGTAACCGGGCTTTTCAGTGTACGTTTCCCAAGTTGTGAAATCGTGTACAACGGTATGAATTTTACGAACTTCAGAAGCAGCAATCGTCGGCTCAAATCCTTCTTCTAAACAACGGTAATATGGATAATAAATTTCCAACGACTCAACAGCATCACCAATTAAAATAAGCACCTTTTTACTCACTTTTTCATCCTCCTAAATATAATAGTGCCTCCAATGAAATCGCTTACTCAATTCATATTTTACGCTATTAATTAAAAATAGCAATACGAAGTTTGAATTGTTTTGCAAATTGACTTATTTTAATCGAACAAACATAATTCATATGATAAACTAATAGTACTTGTGGAATTTTTAATATAAACGGAACTTGCATAAGGAGGAAAAACATTTTCATTCAATGTAAAAAAGTATAATGTAGGCTATAATATAGAATAAGCCTAATTTACAGAAGTAAATATATATTTCAACGGGTTTTATAAAATGTGAGTAGTATTGAAAGGAGTACTTTTAATAATGACAGATGAAAAGAAAGTATTTTCTACAGAAATTAATGGGAAACCATTTACTGTAGAAATCGGGGAGCTAGCAAAGCAAGCAAATGGTGCCTGTATGGTCCATTACGGAGATACTGCGGTGCTTGCAACAGCAACAGCTTCCAAGGAACCGAAAGATCTACCGTTTTTCCCACTAACGGTAAATTATGAAGAAAGATTATATGCAGTGGGTAAAATTCCGGGAGGATTTATCAAACGGGAAGGACGTCCAAGTGATAAAGCAATTCTTTCCTCTCGTTTAATCGACCGACCAATTCGTCCATTATTTCCGGAAGGATTCCGAAATGAAGTACAAGTAATTAGCACGGTGATGAGTGTCGATCAAGACTGTTCAGCAGAAATTGCAGCAATGATTGGTTCCTCCGTTGCGCTCTGTGTATCAGACATTCCTTTTGATGGTCCAATCGCTGGTGTTAACATCGGATTAGTCGATGGTGAGTTTGTCATTAATCCAGACGTCGAACAACAAGAAGTAAGTGAACTTGATTTAACGGTTGCGGGTACGAAAGATGCAATTAATATGGTAGAAGCTGGTGCAAATGAAGTACCAGAAGAGGTCATTTTAGATGCAATGTTATTTGCACATAAAGAAATCGTACGCCTCGTACAATTTCAAGAAAAAATTATCGCAGAAGTTGGTAAGGAAAAGTCAGAAATAACTGTATTCGAAACAGATGAAGCAGTAAAACAAGAAGCGAAAGAAAAATTCGAACAAAAATTAATCGATGCAATTCAAGTAAAAGAAAAACATGCTCGTGAAGAAGCTATCGAAGCGGTTAAAGAAGAGGCATTAACATACTTTGAAGAAAAAGCTGAGGCCGAAGAAGATGAAGAACTCTTAACTCACGCTGAAGCAGCAATGGACGAAATGTTAAAAGATGAAGTTCGTCGCTTGATCACAGAGGAAAAAATTCGCCCCGATGGTCGGAAACCAAATGAGATTCGTCCATTAGCATCGAGAGTCGGTCTTTTACCACGAACGCACGGTTCTGGTTTATTTACCCGTGGACAAACTCAAGCCCTAAGTGTTTGTACGTTAGGAGCTTTAGGGGACGTACAAATTTTAGACGGTTTAGAGTTAGAAGAGTCGAAGCGTTTCATGCACCATTACAACTTTCCACAATTTAGCGTAGGAGAGACCGGTCCAATTCGTGGTCCAGGTCGTAGAGAAATCGGTCATGGAGCTTTAGGGGAAAAAGCGTTAGAACGAGTCATTCCACCGGAAAAGGAATTCCCATATACGATTCGTCTCGTATCAGAAGTTCTAGAATCAAATGGGTCTTCTTCCCAAGCGAGTATTTGTGCCAGTACCCTAGCATTAATGGATGCAGGAGTTCCAATTAGTGCACCAGTAGCCGGAATTGCGATGGGGCTTGTAAAAGACGGAGATGATTACTCAATTTTAACAGATATCCAAGGTCTTGAAGATGCGCTCGGAGATATGGACTTTAAAGTAGCCGGGACTGAAAAAGGAATTACTGCCTTGCAAATGGATATTAAAATCGAAGGATTGTCCGAAGATATTTTAAAAGAAGCTTTACAAGAGGCGAAAAAAGCTCGTAAAGTAATTTTAGATTCTATGTTAGAAGTAATTGACAAACCACGACCAGAACTGTCGCCATACGCTCCAAAAATTATTACTTTAACCATTGATCCAGAAAAAATTCGCGACGTTATTGGTCCAAGCGGAAAACAGATCAATCAAATTATCGATGAAACTGGCGTAAAAATCGATATCGAGCAAGATGGAAGTGTCTTTATTTCATCGACAGATGAAGTAATGAACGAACGAGCGAAAGAAATTATCGAAAACTTAGTTCGTGAAGTAGAAGTCGGGGAAATCTATCTAGGAACTGTAAAACGAATTGAAAAGTTCGGTGCATTTGTAGAAATTTTCCCAGGTAAAGATGGCCTCGTCCATATTTCACAATTACAAAATAAGCGTACCAATCGCGTAGAAGACGTCGTATCCGTTGGCGATCAAATTATGGTAAAGGTTCGCGAAATTGACGATCAAGGTCGTGTGAATTTATCACGTCGCGATGTACTGCCAGAACAGCGCGAAGGTAAGGAACGACTTAGTTCACGCTAAATTTATATAAATAAGGGAGAGACTGGGTTGCCAGTTTCTTTTTTATTTTTAGCCTCCTTTTTTACGTTTGGCATGAATTTACTTGCCTGTCATAAAGTAAAGTAGGAGGCGATTATATGCGACGTTTACAGGTTGTTTTATTTTACATATGTATCGTATTTTTTTTACTAATTGTAAGTAAATTAGGAGAATCGTTACATTTACCAGCTTTTCAAACGAAGGATACTCTTTTAGAAGAGATTAAAGCTAATGTAGAAAAATACGAAGAACCTCCTCAAGATGCGTATATCGACCGAGTATGGAAGAAGACCCCTGGAAGAAATGGGCTTCAAGTCCGGGTTGACGAATCGTATAAAGCAATGAAGAAAAAAGGCAAGTTCGACCCGGAGCTTCTCCAATTTAAAGAGATTTCACCAAAAGTTAGTTTGAAAGATTTACCTGCAGCACCGATTTATCGAGGGCATCCAGAAAAAGAAATGGTAGCGTTTTTAATTAACGTATCTTGGGGTACAGAGCATGTACCGACA
The DNA here is from genome assembly GCA_937960785.1 of uncultured Pseudogracilibacillus sp. Taxonomy (GTDB): domain Bacteria; phylum Bacillota; class Bacilli; order Bacillales; family Amphibacillaceae; genus Pseudogracilibacillus. The sequence continues at coordinate 13,522 of CALGOZ010000022.1, read as the reverse complement.
ATTTTAAAAACGTTGAAAGAAAAAGATGTGAGAGCTACTTTTTTCCTTGAGGGAAAATGGGCAAAGGAAAATAAAGAATATGTGAGAATGATTCAAGAACAGGGCCATTTAATTGGAAATCACGCTTACAACCATCCGGATATGGCTACATTATCGAAAAATGAAATTCAAAAGCAAATCGAAGATACAAATACGATAATCGAAGCAATTACAAAGGAACGTCCACTTTATTTTGCACCTCCAAGCGGAAGTTTTAATAACCTTGTTGTTCAATATGCTCATGAAGCAAATATGGAGACTATTTTATGGACTGTCGATACAATAGATTGGAAGAATCCGTCGGTTTCTGTTATGATAAACCGGGTTATGAAAAACCTTCATCCTGGTGCAATGATTTTAATGCACCCAACAACACCTGTCGCTCAGGGACTTGAACAGTTAATAGAACAAATAAAAGAAAAAGGTTACCGGATCGATACCGTAGAACGATTGCTAGATGAATCGAGATAGCTCTTGAGGAGGATGCAAAAATGATAGAAACCTATACATTACGTAATGGAGTACGAGTCGTATTAGAAAAAGTACCTCATGTTCGTTCTGTTTCCATTGGAATTTGGATTTTAACCGGGTCTCGTAATGAAAGAGAAGAAAATAACGGCGTTTCACACTTTCTTGAACATATGTTTTTCAAAGGGACAAAAAACCGAACAGCCCAAGAAATTGCTGAAGCCTTCGATGCAATCGGTGGCCATGTTAACGCATTTACAGCAAAAGAATATACATGTTATTATGCAAGAGTTTTAGATTCTTATAAACGATATGCCTTAGAAGTTTTAAGCGATATGTTTTTTAACTCTACTTTCCCCGAAGATGAACTTGAAAGGGAAAAGAAGGTGATCACCGAAGAAATTAAAATGTACGAAGATACACCGGATGATCATGTCCATCATTTATTGTCAAAGGCAATGTATGGTAACCATCCTCTTGGACGCTCCATTTTAGGATCAGAAACCCATGTCAGCAATATGACGCGCGAATCTTTACTCGAATATATGAACGACTATTATATTCCTGAAAATATCGTCATTTCTGTTGCTGGAAACGTTGACGAATCGTTTATAAAGGATATTGAAGATTTATTTTTACCTTTAGAACGTAAAGGGAAAAGCCATGCAACCATTACACCGAGCTACGAATTCGATACAATCATCTATGAAAAAGAGATTGAACAAGCCCATCTTTGTATCGGCTATCCTGGTCTAGCAGCTAACGATGATTTACTCGTTAGCCTAGCTATTATTAACAGTACATTAGGAAATGGAATGAGTTCTCGTTTATTCCAAGAAGTCCGTGAAAAACGTGGCCTTGCTTATTCTGTCTTCTCCTACCATAACGCCTATGTCGATAATGGAATGTTAGGGCTTTATGCTGGAACGACGAATGAACAACTTCCTCAATTAAGAAAAGCAATTGATGAAACAATTACTAAGTTATATGAGGAAAGCTTGACAGAAACTGAATTAACGAATAAAAAAGAGCAACTTAAAGGAAATATTTTATTAAGTTTAGAAAATACAAGCAGTCGTATGTCCCGTAACGGACGAAATGAGTTGTTACTCCAACGCCATAAGAGTCTAGACGATATTATTAAGGAAATCGATGAAGTAGATTTACAAATGATTCGAAAAACATTAGACCATATCTTTTCCGGAAAAAGGGCCGAAGCTGTTATAAAGCCAGCATAAAAAGGCATATTCATCAGTCCCTTTTCATAATCATATGAAAAGGGGTGAACTGTTTTGCGATATGGAGACTTAAGTGGGAAGGAAATTATTAATATTCAATCGGGGTCACGACTAGGCATTTTAGGGCAAACGGATTTACAAATTGATAAAGAGACCGGGGAGATTAAATCGTTAATCGTCCCTACATACAGTTGGTTCGGTTTACGAAAAAACGAACCCCAAACAAAAGTACCTTGGAATAAAATAAAAAAGATTGGTAAAGATATTATTTTAGTCGATTTTAAAGAGTAAAAAACATCCTTTGCGAATGGATTGAAATGTAGATTCGTGGAGGGTGTTCTTTTTTTATTTTTCACTTTTAAAGAAGTTATACGTAAAATAAACTAATCTAGGAGCAATTTAAATCGTTTTAATGTAAAAGGAAAAAATATATAAAAACATTCCTTATTTCTTTAAATCTATGATAAGATAAGAGTTACAGTACGTTTTGAACACTTTTTATTTTATATTGTGGAAGGGGACTCGATGAAATGACAACGGAAAAAGCTTATCGTGTAGCAGTTGTAGGAGCAACAGGAGCCGTCGGCCAAAACATTATTAAATATTTGGAAGAAAAGCCTTTTAACATAGAAGATATTCAACTTTTTTCTTCAAAACGTTCAGCAGGTAAAAAAATCGAAGTAAATGGCGAGGAAATTACACTACAAGAAGCGACAGAAGATGTATTCGATGGAATTGATATCGCGTTTTTCTCAGCAGGAGGAGCTGTATCGGAAAAGTTAGCGCCTGCTGCAGTAAAAAGTGGTGCAGTAGTCGTTGATAACACGAGCTTTTATCGAATGGATGAAGATGTGCCTCTTGTCGTTCCAGAAGTAAATGAAGAGGCGTTAAAAAATCATAAAGGAATCGTTGCAAACCCAAATTGTTCAACGATTCAAATGGTCGTAGCATTAAAGCCAATCCAAGAGAAATACGGAATCAATCGAGTAATCGTCTCGACCTATCAAGCGGTATCCGGAGCAGGTTTAGCTGCTGAGGATGAGTTACGTCAACAAGTGAAGCAATATCTTGCTGGAGAAGAAATGGAAGCGAACATTTTACCAGCTGGTGGGGATAAAAAGCATTATCCAATTGCCTTTAATGCATTGCCACAAATCGATTTATTTGAAGCAAACGGCTATACAAAAGAAGAAATGAAAATGATTAATGAAACGAAAAAAATTATGAACGAACCCGATTTACAAGTTGCAGCAACGTGCGTTCGTTTACCAGTTTTCTCTTCCCATTCCGAGAGTTTATTCGTCGAAACAAATACAGAAGGAATTACAGTAGAGGAATTTAAAGAAACGATCGCTCAAGGTGAAGGAATTATTTTAGAAGATGATCCTTCGACTCAGACGTATCCGACACCTCTTGAAGCTCAAGAGAAAAAAGGTGTTTTCGTCGGTCGAATTCGCCAAGACCTAGATGATCCAAAAGGATTCCATATGTGGATTGTTTCTGATAACTTAGTAAAAGGTGCTGCATGGAACACCATTCAAATTGCTCAGTCCTTAGTTAAAAATAATTTAGTATAAGAGGGTCACGTATGCGATTATTAGTACAAAAATTTGGTGGTACTTCAGTTGAAAGTAAAGAAAGTCGTCGTCATGTAATTCGGAAAATTAAAGAAGCGTTAGAACAACGTTATAAAGTGCTTGTCGTCGTTTCGGCCCTCGGTCGAAAACCTAACCCTTATGCGACCGATACACTCGTGGAAATGGTCGATCCACCGAAGACGAAAAATGAAAAACGTGAATTCGATTTATTAATGTCTGTTGGTGAAATTATATCCTCGACTGTTCTAGCAAACGAATTACGTCGTGAACAAATTAAAGCGGTCGCTCTAACAGGAGCCCAAGCCGGACTGATCACAACAGATGATTATACAGAAGCAAAAATTAAACAAGTAAAGCCTAAGCGAATTCAGCAAGAGTTTAAATCGAACGATGTCGTTGTCGTTGCTGGATTCCAAGGCCGAACAGAAGAGGGAGAAATTACGACGATCGGACGAGGTGGTTCAGATACTTCTGCTGCCGCTTTTGCTGCCTCGTTAAAGGCAAGTTATATCGATATTTTCACCGATGTAAATGGTATAATGACAGCAGACCCCCGTCTTGTGAAGTCTGCTCAGCCAATCGATGTCGTCACTTATACAGAGATTTGTAACTTAGCTTATCAAGGTGCGAAAGTAATTCATCCGCGTGCGGTCGAAATAGCGATGCAAGCAGAGGTGCCAATTCGAATTCGTTCGACTTATTCGAAAGATTTCGGTACGTTAATTACGACGAGTCGTCCGAGCACTTTCGGTGTAGATATTCCAGATCGTCTCGTTACTGGAATTGCCCATATGGATCGGATTTCGCAAGTGAAAGTATTACAAAAAGAAGATGATGTCATAAGCCAAGCGAAGGTTTTTGCGACGATGGCTGAAGCGAATATATCAGTTGATTTTATTAACGTATCGCCGACTGAAATTACGTTTACCGTTCCAAATGAGATTGCCGATTATGCTGCTGAGCTTTTACGCGATTTAAATTATACTGTATCTGTAACGAAAGACTGTGCAAAAGTTTCCGCAGTCGGTGCAGGAATGACCGGTATACCCGGAGTTGCTGCAAAAATAACAAAAGCCCTTACCGATGTCGGTGTAAAGGTATTGCAATCGGCAGATAGTCATACGACGATTTGGGTTCTTGTAAAACAGTCGGAAATGAATAAAGCTGTAAATGCGTTACATGAAGCCTTCGAATTAAATAAAGTAAATCACAAGAAACAAGTATAACGACGAGTGAAAACCTAACGGAAAATTAGTTTCCGTTAGGTTTTTTGTATGAAAAATTCCCAACTGCAAACAATAGACGAAACTAATCTATTACAGAAAGGTCGTTGAATATGGAACAAAAGAACGAAAAAGAAAAGAATGATCAAACAAAAGAAGCTTCAAGTATTGTGGAAAAAATTAAAGAACTAGGTCAGACAAATGTTCCTGACGCTCCTGATTCTAACATTCACGTCCTGACGATTATCGGTCAAATTGAAGGTCACATGCAACTTCCACCACAAAATAAATCAACAAAATATGAACATGTATTACCCCAACTAATTGCCATTGAACAAAACCCAAAAATTGAAGGCGTCATTATTTTATTAAATACAGTAGGTGGTGATGTAGAGGCAGGTTTAGCTTTAGCGGAAATGATCGCCTCGATGTCAAAGCCGACTGTTTCGATTGTTTTAGGTGGAGGTCATTCGATCGGTGTGCCAATTGCATGTGCTGCTACGACTTCCTTTATTGCACCGACAGCTACGATGACGATTCATCCGATTCGTTTAACCGGCCTCGTCATAAGCGTCCCACAAACATTTGAATATTTGGATAAAATGCAAGACCGTGTCGTTCGTTTTGTTGTCGATCATTCAAAAATTGACGAGGAAACCTTTAAGGAGTTGATGTTTGCTCGAGGCAATTTAACCCGTGATATCGGAACGAACCTAGTCGGTGAAGAGGCGGTTTCATACAAAATTATCGATTATGTTGGTGGGTTAAAAGATGCCATGAATGAATTAAATCAATTAATCGAAGAACGAAAATCGAATAAGAGTTAAAGTAACAGTTTAATTAACGAGAGACTCGAAAGAATTTGCCCGAAGCCCACTCCCTTGTTTATCTTCAATTATGTTATACTAGATAAAGATTAAAAGAACGGTTATCGATAAATGAAACGCTAGGGAAATAGATGGAGTGAACGATTCGTGGCAAAAAAGAAAAAAAGAAAAAGAAAAACATCAATCAAAAAACAGTTTAAATTAGAACTACTAGGATTATTATTTATATTTTTAGCAATATTCGGAAGCGGCGCTTCAATGATTAGCGATGGCTTCGTTCCACAATTATTAGAAAATAGCTTTCGCTTATTGTTCGGAATTTGGTACTTTATCGCTTCGATTTTGTTGCTAATAATTGGTGTTTATTATGTAGTAAAACGACGAACCTTTGTCTTCTTAACGAAGCGGAAGTTTGGTTTTTTTCTTATTTTTTTAGGAGTTTTACTATTTACACATATTTATACGTTTGAACGATTACAAATCGATCTTCAAGAGACGTCGATTTTAAAACGTTCGTGGGAACATTTTGTGCTTTATATTAAAGGAGTTGGCGTCAGTAGCCAATTAGGCGGTGGCATTGTGGGTGCTCTTTTACTTACTGTTACGTACTATTTGTTTTCTTTTGCCGGAGCAAAAATTGTCGCCGTTTTTTCCTTGTTAATTGGTCTATTATTTTTAACGAATCTTTCTTTTGAACAAGTAATAAATCGTTTACATTCAGTCAGTCAAGGTATAAAAGCTACGATAAAAGAAAGACAAGAAAAAGATATCGTAGAAGAACCAACTCCGGAAGAGGATTTCGCAATGGTTGCTGGCGATTCATACGAAAGTAATGAAACTTTTTCCGAGGCAGAAGAAAAACCTTTCGCCGTCCAATATGCCGAGGAAGAAATGGATGATTTGGTTGTCCCCGAAGAAAATAGAGAAGAAAAGGATTCCCATCCGATTTCAGTTTTAACTAATGATGATGAAGATTATGAGCTTCCGAGTATCGAATTACTTACGTTACCGAAAATAAAGACCAAGCGACAGAATAAAGGAAAAATAAAAGAAACCGTCGAAACACTGGAAAAAACGTTCGAAAGTTTTGGTGTACAAGCAACGATTACAAAGGCCCATGTAGGACCAGCTGTAACGAGATATGAAGTGTATCCCGAAGCAGGGGTAAAGGTAAGTCGAATTTTAAATTTACAAGATGATTTAGCCTTGGCTTTAGCTGCACAAGATATTCGTATTGAAGCGCCGATTCCCGGAAAATCAGCAATAGGGATTGAAATTCCAAATAGCGACGTTACGACTGTAACGTTAAGAGAAGTGTTGGAATTTGAGCAACAGCCGACGAAAAAGTTACTTTTCGCTTTAGGACGGGATATTTCCGGTGAAGTTATTACGGGGGAGCTAAATAAAATGCCCCACCTATTAATTGCAGGGGCGACAGGAAGCGGGAAAAGTGTTTGTATAAATGGAATTATTTTATCAATTTTAATGCGGGCAAAGCCAAGTGAAGTAAAAATGATGATGATCGACCCGAAAAAAGTAGAATTAAATATGTATAACGGAATTCCACATTTACTTACACCAGTAGTGACTGATCCGAAAAAAGCCTCCCTAGCCTTACGAAAAATTGTGCTAGAGATGGATGAACGTTATGAGCTCTTTTCGGAAACTGGTACGCGAAATATCGAGGCTTACAATAAATATATTCATGAACAAAATGAACGAACAGGCGAAAAGGAGCCATTACTACCATATATCGTCGTTTTAATTGATGAGTTAGCTGATTTAATGATGGTTGCATCAAGTGATGTAGAAGATTCCATTACTCGCCTTGCTCAAATGGCCCGTGCTGCAGGAATCCATTTAATCATCGCTACCCAACGTCCTTCCGTCGACGTTATAACCGGTGTTATAAAGGCGAATATCCCTTCCCGAATTGCCTTTAGTGTATCTTCACAAGTAGATTCTCGAACGATTTTAGATATGGCTGGAGCGGAAAAATTATTGGGCCGAGGCGATATGCTTTATATTCCGGTTGGTAAGTCGAAGCCAATTCGAGTTCAAGGTGCCTTTGTATCGGACGATGAAGTCGACCGTGTCGTAAATCACTGTAAAGCTCAACAAGAAGCAAATTACGATGAAACGATGATTCCCGATGAACAAAGTGATGCCTTCGAAGAAGAGGTTGATGAGCTTTTTGAAGAAGCTGTTCAATTCGTCGTAGAGATGCAAAGTGCTAGCGTCTCAATGTTACAAAGACGTTTTCGGATTGGATATAACCGGGCTGCTCGATTAATCGATGCGATGGAAGAGCGGGGAATCGTAGGCCCTTACGAAGGAAATCGTCCACGAGATGTATTAATTGAAACCGTATCGAAGGATGAATCATAAGTAGTTCGGATAAAATAATACAATAATGACGTAAAGGTTAGGTGAAAACAAGATGGAAGAGTGTAAAGTTCATAAAGTTGAAAGAGACGGATTTCGCTTTCATTTTATTCCGACGGATAAATTTAAGACGATCACCCTTGTTCTCAAAGGAAATGCACCACTAACTAGAGAAACCGTAACGAAACGGGCTCTTTTAGCTTTACTTTTAAAACAAGGAACGAAGCGTTATCCATCAGAAAAAACATTACGTGAAAAGCTCGATGAATTATATGGGGCAACATTGCATACAACGACGGCCAAAAAAGGTTCCCGGAGTATTTTTCATCTTCAATTGGAATTTGCTAACGAAACCTATATTCCCGGAGAAGATGGGTTAACGGAAGAAGTGTTACAGCTTTTTCACGAATTGTTGTATGAACCTAATATCGAAGGAGAAGCTTTTCCCAATTCGGTTGTCGAAAGAGAGAAAAAGCGCCTCGAAAATACAATTCAAGCTGTTTACGATAACAAAATTGCCTATGCGAATCAACGTCTTTTCGATGAAATGTATAAGGGAGAACCTTTTTCCCTTCATAAAGATGGATATGTAGAAGATTTAGCTTCTCTCGTTGGAGAAAATATGTATCTCTATTACAAACAAATGATTCAAGAAGATGAATTCGATCTTTATGTTCTTGGGGATTTCAAGGTCGATGACTTTGAACAAAAAATAACCCAATTGTTTAAACGTGAAACCGACTTTAAACAAACAACTACAGAAGAAAAAGTAATTATACAAAAAGTGGAAAATCCGAAGGAGATCATCGAAACTGATTCAATTAACCAAGCTAAACTGCATATCGGTTATCGAACGAATGTGCTGTATAGCGATGAAGATTATCCGGCCTTACAAGTATTTAACGGATTGTTCGGTGCCTTTCCAAACTCAAAATTATTCATAAATGTTCGGGAAAGAAATAGTTTAGCCTATTATGTCGTATCGAATATCGAAAGTCATGCCGGCTTGATGTTAGTTGCAAGTGGGATTGAAGCAAGGGATTATGAAAAAGCTTCCTCCATAATTCAAACGGAGCTAGATAAGATTCGTAAAGGGGATTTTTCGGAAGACGAGCTTGAAAATGTTAAAACATTGATAATTAATAGCGTTAAAGAGACGCTCGACAGTCCTAGTGGAACAGTCGAACTCTTATACCAACAAGTAATCGGAAAAAAAGAACGACTCCCAGAAGAGTTTTTTAAAGAAATTGAACAAGTAACGAAAGAAGAGGTAATTGCCGTTAGTAACAAAGTAAACCTCGATACGATTTATTTGTTACGAAGTGAGGTAGGTGACGAAGATGGAACAAATTCATTATGAACAACTAGATGAAACATTATTTAAAAAAGAGTTAGAAAATGGACTGTCTGTTTTTTTATTACCGAAGCGTCAAAGAGCAAAATCTTATGCCATCTTTATGACCGATTATGGATCGATGCATAATACGTTTACTCCGCTTAATCAACAGGAGCGGATTACCGTACCCGATGGAATCGCTCATTTTCTTGAGCACAAATTATTTGAAAAAGAAGACCACGATATATTTACTGATTTTACGAAATTAGGTGCCTCACCTAATGCTTATACATCCTTTTCAAAAACGGCTTATCTATTTTCTACGATTGAACATGTTGAAGAAAATGTCGAATTGCTTCTTGATTTTGTACAAGAGCCTTATTTTTCCGATGCTTCTGTAGAAAAAGAAAAAGGAATTATCGCCCAAGAAATTAAAATGTATGACGATCAGCCAGGTTGGCGTTCATTTATGGGTACGATAAAAAATATGTACGAGGCTTTACCGATTAATATCGATATCGCCGGTACAGTTTCATCGATTAATAAAATTACGAAAGAAGATTTATATATATGTTATGAAACCTTTTATCACCCGAGTAATATGGCTTTATTTGTGACAGGCAATTTTGATGAACAGACGTTAATGAAGTTAATCGAAGCAAATCAAGGGAAAAAAAGTTTTAAGCCGAAAGAAAAAATCGATGTTTTCTTTCCAACCGAGCCAACGGAAGTAAACAAAAAACACGAGAGGATCTCCTTACCTGTATCACGACCGAAAGTGATGCTCGGAATAAAAGAAAAAGAACAACGACTAGAGGGGGAAGCATTACTGCGACAAGAAGTGATTCAAGACCTTGTCTTGGATTATTTCTTTTCAGAATCAGGTCAATTTTACGAAACCTTAAATAAAAAGCAATTAATTGATGATAGTTTTGAATATAGTACGACAGTTGAAGAAATGTACAATTTTACGTTAATCGGTAGTCATACTGACGATGTAAAAGGCTTTGAACAAACAATTAAACAACTATTACAACAAACAAAAACGCTCGAAATCGATCGAGAAACCGTCGAACGGCTACAACGTAAAAAAATTGGTGAAACATTACGGGAAATGAATTCGTTGGAGCAAATCGCTAGCAACTATTTACATTATTACTTTGCAGGCGTTGATTATTTTTCTGTTCTTTCAACGATTCAATCGATTACGACCGATGAAGTTAACAAGTATATTCATGATTGGATTGATGAAGAGCGGATAACAACTTTCATTATTGAAAAAGGGACGTAAACAATGCATAATGTATTAATTTTAGGTGCAAGTGGGGACATTGGTTCGGCAATTAGTCAACAGTTAGCAGAAGATGGGTATTCGTTATTATTACATTACAATCGCAATCGACAAGCGATGGAAACCCTCGTTAAAAAAATAAATGAAGAACAAATATTACAAATTATCCAAGCGGACTTAACCCTTTCTAGTGCCGTGCATAAATTGTGCGATGAAGTTGTCTTTCCTGTCGATGCGATTATTTATGTAAGTGGTATGGCGCATTTCGGCTTATTTCATGATACGACAGAGGCGGAAATGGATGCGATGCTTCATTTACATGTCAAAGCACCCTGGCTTGTGACGAAATACTTTTTGCCGGAAATGCTAAAGAAACAAAAGGGAAAAATTATTTTTATAACTTCGATTTGGGGAGATGTAGGCGCAAGTAATGAAGTGATTTATTCTTCAGTTAAAGGTGCGCAAAATAGTTTTATAAAGGCGTTAGCAAAAGAAGTAGGTCCTTCTGGAATTTCAGTTAATGCAGTAAGTCCTGGCTTTATCGATACGAAAATGAACGAACATGTGGAAAAAGAATTAATTATTTCTCAAATTCCTCTCCATCGTGCAGGAATGACATCGGAGGTCGCTCATACGGTTAGTTTTCTAATGGATGAAAAGTCAAATTATATCCAAGGGGAAATCATTAATATTGCCGGCGGTTGGTCTCCGGGATAACAATGTATCGGTGCATAATTCAATATAGACTAATCCATACTATCCTTAAATAAAATCAAGGAGGTGGTAGGATGTCTGTATTGGATGATTTTTCAACATGGAAACAATTTTTATCTAATCGTGTAGAAGCGGCGAAAGACCGTGGTATGTCCAATGAGAAAATGACCGATATTGCCCAACATATCGGTGATTACTTAAGTGAATACGTCACTCCGGAGAATAAAGAGGAAAAAGTGTTAAAAGAGTTGTGGAATGTAGCTTCTGAAGAAGAACAACGGGCTATTGCAAGTACGATGATTAAATTAGTAAATGAGGAATAGAAAGGAACTTTTGAAAGCAAGGAAGGATGAAGATCTTTCCTGCTTTTTTTATTCTTAAATATAAAAAAGTATTCCTATCCCTTTCTTTACCATATTATATTGCAATTATACGTTGTATTAGGTAAAATTAAGAAGATGGAATCGTTATGGAATGAGGTACAATCATGGAAAAAACAGAATGGTATTTTGAATATGAGTTACAATATAACCGACCAGGTATGTTGGGAGATATTTCATCCTTATTAGGAATGTTATCAATTAATATTATGATGATAAATGGCATTGAAGATTCCCGTCGTGGCATGTTATTATTGTCGCAACATGACGAAAACATCGAACGATTGCAAACCATTTTAGATAACCTAGATTCCATCGAAAAAACAAAATTGCGAAAACCGGAAGTATTAGACATTTTAGCTGTTCGACACGGGAAATATATCCACCGTGATCGGGAAGATCGAAAAACAGTCCGCTTCATTCGCGAAGAGTTCGGAATTCTCGTCGATTTTTTAGCCGAATTATTTAAAGCGGAAGGTCATAAATTAATTGGTGTAAGAGGTATGCCTAGGGTTGGTAAAACTGAATCGATCGTTGCCGGAAGTGTCAGTGCGAATAAAAAATGGTTGTTCGTATCGAGTACATTATTAAAGCAAACTGTACGAAAACAGTTAATCGATGGTGAATACGGTGAAGATTACATTTATATTATCGATGGTGTTGTTTCAAAACAACGAGCCGATGAACAGCATTGGCAATTGATTCGTGAAATTATGCAATTACCGGCAATTAAAGTCATCGAACATCCGGACATATTTGTACAAAATACCGAATACTCGATGAAAGATTTTGATTACATAATCGAAATCCGACGCGACAAAGATGAAGAAATTACGTACGATACAATCGAGCCAGATTTTTTACCTGATGAAAATATGTTTGAATTTTAATATGGAAGGTGTTCAACAATGGAAATCGGTCATATGTTAAAAGAAGAACGGGAAGCCCAACAATTAACGCTCGATGATATTCAAGAAATGACAAAAATCCAAAAACGTTATCTTCAAGCGATTGAAGATAATAACTTTAGCAGTTTACCCGGCCGATTTTATGCCCGAGCGTTTATAAAAGAATATGCTATCGTATTAAATATGGATTACGAAGCGTTGTTACAACAATTTGATCAACTTACTGTAAATGACGAAGAAGATACAACACAGTATACACAAGTAAGACGCACACGACGGATGCAAATGCCGAAAGGATCCTCTTTTTTATCACTTTTTCCAACGATTATCGTAATCGTCCTTATTGTCGGTGTATTATTAATCGCCTGGATGTTAACCCAAAAAGCCTTGACAACCGATGGCCCTGGGGGTACGACGCCAAGCGAATCGGATGAAATCATTCGCGATATAAACCAATCCGAAAGTCAAAAGCCGGTAAGCGATGAAGAGGAAGATGAGGAGGAGGAAGTTGAAGAAGAGGAAGAATTAGAAGAGGATGAATTTGAAGTAAATGAAGTAGGAACAGGCAATTCTCCTGAATCTGAATTAACGTTTTACCATACTGAAGATGAACTTATTTTAACGTTTGATGTTACAGCTGATGCGTATGTATCAATTGTCGGCGAAAGTGGTACAACTTATTTCGACGGAATTCTACAACCAAATGCGACAATTGAGCCGTTCGATTTATCGGATCAAGGAAATGTCTTTTTAAATATCGGAAATACTTCAGGCTTAACAGTAAAAATAAACGATACTGAAATGGAATATCCCGTCGATCCAAACGAACGAGTGCATCAAAAGCTTCTCATAAATTTTGAAAAACGAGAATAATGTAACGATTTAAAATCATTCCACAAACGATCATTACAAAGATTTTCACCCCCCCTCTCGTAGTTGGAAGGGGGGATTTTTAACGGGGAAGAAAGGTTGAGGAAAATGAATTTGCCTAATAAAATTACAATATCTCGGATTTTGTTAATACCAATTTTTATTGTTATCTTATCGATTTCTTTTGATTGGGGAACATATACGCTAGATGGAGAGGCGTATCCAATAACTCATATCGTTGCAGC
>CALGOZ010000021.1 GCA_937960785.1 uncultured Pseudogracilibacillus sp. | reverse complement strand
ACTTCTGCCGGGATCAGCTGATGGCCATAGTCGGTCCAAAAGGTTTCGACGTTGGCACCGGCTGTTTCTAATAGTTCATGTAATTCTTCGGATTCTTCGGGTGGACACATGGGGTCTTGTTTTCCAGCGGTAATAAGTATATCCTTACCACTTAAATTGGGTAATTCGATTCCACGGCGGGGTACCATCGGGTGGTGTAAGATCGCGCCCCGTAGTGCGTTTTCGTAGTGGAATAGTAGGCTTGCTGCGATATTGGCACCGTTCGAATAACCGATTGCGATGACTTTATGACGATTGAAGTTGTATTTTCTCGATGCGTTTGTAATGAAGTTGTTTAACTCTTCGGTTCGGGCGATTAAATCATCCTCATCGAAAATTCCATCGGCGATTCGTCTAAAGAAGCGGGGCATTCCATTTTCTAATACGTTACCGCGAACGCTTAATATGGATGCAGTTTGATCGATTTGTTTGCCTAAGGGGATTAGGTCGTGTTCGTTTCCGCCGGTTCCATGTAGTAAAAGTAATGTTGTATCGTTCGTTTCTATTCCTTGCTGAAAGATATGAATCATCGCTATTCTCCTTTGTTAGATGGTTTTACATGTCTTACAGTGACCTCAGGTAATAATTGTTCTAGTTGGCTTCGATTATGTTCTAATTGAGCAGGTAGTTGTAATGTTTTTCCCAAATTTTTAAATGATTCGTCAGTAAGAAATCCTGGTGGGTCAGTAGCAATTTCGAACAATATATGACCGTTCTCGCGAAAGTAAGTGGCGTTAAAGTAGTTACGGTCGTAAATATCGGTGATAAAGAAGCCGTGTTTTTTCACGTGTTCTTGCCATTTTATTTGTTGTTCGTTATTACTTGTTCTCCATGCGATATGATGGACGGTTCCGACGCCCATCTTTCCCTGATTGTCGGTACTTGTCAGGTCGATTATATTGCCAAGGGGACCATCAGCTTGGAAGCGAATATAATCCTTGTCTTCGGCAATTTTTTCTAATCCGAAGATATGTGTTAATGTTGTTGAGGTTTTTTCTATATTTGAGGAATAAAGGACAGCACCGTGAAAACCTTTAATCGCTACGTCCTTTGTAATTCCGTTAAATTCCCACTTATTCAATGGTCCGTCCTCTTGTTCGACGAGTTCGAGCTTTAGTCCGTGGATGTCTTTGAATTGTAAGTATGTTTCGTTAAAGCGTGTCATCCTTGTCGTTTCGATTCCGTAGTCGTGTAATCGTTGTTGCCAAAATTCTATTGAACCTTTTGGAATTCGGTATGTCGTGATGCCGACTTGACCGTTGCCAATCCGTCCATGGGGTGCACCATCCCAAGGGAAGAAGGTGATAATAGTCCCTGGGGTACCGATTTCATCACCGAAGTAAAAATGATACGTTTCTGGATCGTCGAAGTTAACAGTTTTCTTAATAAGACGTAATCCTAGCACACCGGCATAAAAGTCAATATTTTCTTGAGCATTACCAACAATCGCTGTGATATGGTGGATTCCTTTCGTTTGTAGTACGTTA
Source organism: uncultured Pseudogracilibacillus sp. (assembly GCA_937960785.1). Lineage (GTDB taxonomy): Bacteria > Bacillota > Bacilli > Bacillales > Amphibacillaceae > Pseudogracilibacillus. The sequence continues at coordinate 6,809 of CALGOZ010000021.1, read as the reverse complement.
TCCAAAGGAAAGCCTCCTTTATATCTTTATCATTTTACGACGATATTACGAATGGGAATATCTCGATTTCGAATCAATTATAAAGATTAGGAAGTTTGTTTGTCAATTGTTCAGCATTTAAAGTAAAGATTAATGCAGTAAATACGAAGAAATGGAAGTTATTGTTCCTTAAATAGTTGTTTTCTTATGTTTTCCATTGTAGGATATTTTATGTAGGATTTATTCATATTAATAATAGAGATTGATATATTTTTTTTATGGGTAAATGTGGAAGTGAAGAAGCATGCATCCGGAGCCTTTATTTTATTTGCTCACAGAAATGATTTTTTAGAAAAAGCTACATAAATGTATTATAATGGTAATTATAAGTTAGTATGACTATTAGTTTAGTATAATTTTAAATAAACAAAAAAAGGTTGTAAAATAGTCGCGTATGGGCAACTATTTTACAACAATGGCATGGTTTTATAGTTTACGTACAAAAGATCTAAAATATGTAAGAGGCAAGATCAATTGTACTGTTAAACTCAAAATTATAATCGTTATCTCAAGGCAGTGTGCTAACAGTTTAATTTGCTAATGTATTATGTATTAGGTTTAAAAAATATAAATTAATTGTCTTAGTAAGCTGTAAATTGTTAAATTATGTTTAATAAATCGATATAATGCTCTTTTTCTTATAATTAATAGTATAAAGAAATTGATATAGACTTCAATCAGTAAAATTTTATTATTGTATACATAAGCAACACTTAGCTCACTGACGTCGCGTTTTTTAGGGGGTAATATACTTGAGGAAAGTAAATCATCAAGATAGACGTGTACGTAGGACGCAAATGCAGATTCGAGAAGCTTTTTTACTATTAATTGAAGAAAAGGGGTATGACCAAATAACGGTTACAGATATAATTACTAAGGCAGATTATAACCGGACTACTTTTTATCGTCATTATTATGATAAGCAAGATCTCGCTAATAAGATTGTCGATCGACAAATCGAATTGTTTACCGAAGCCCTTTTACATCCGTATCGTACAGCAAAGGTTGTTAATTTAGATGAAATTACGAGTGATGAAGTTATTATCTTCAATCACATTATAGAACATCAAGATTTCTATCGCTTATGGAACCGATTAAATTCTATTCCTTCCTTTTCCCATAAGTATATCCATGCGATTAAAAAGGTTTTAAATGAAAAAATAGAAGTCATTAGTTTGTCTAATGGCTTTATTAATCGGAAATTATATATGCAATTTTATAGTTATGGTTTATCGGGGCTTATTTTCAATTGGATTGGAAATGGTTTTGAACAACCGCCTGAATATATGGCCCAACAGTTGACACGAATTTTAAAAAGTAAGCCGATAAAAGCAATGTATATAGGCGATGATTAATTTTGAATTTGGGCTTATTTTATTAAATAACTAGACGATTTTAATAATTATTGATATATTTAAAGACAAGGAAAAATTTCATATTATATTAAGTTATTCTTCGGGGTCTGGTGAAATTCCGAACCGACGGTGGTGAAGCGAATATGCTTCTAAGCCCGTGACCTATATAGCGTTAGTTGCTATATAGCTGATCTAGTTAAAATCTAGAGCCGACAGTTAAAGTCTGGATGGGAGAAGAATGAACGTTAAAGCGGTATCTAGGGGTACGTCTTTTTAGTACCTTTACGTTGGTGTTGTTTGCGATTTTACAGCGGACTGCTTTGTACATTCATATGTAAAGACAGGACTCTTGAGGAATATTTCTCAAGGGTCTTTTTTTAATGTAAAGGAAGTGATTTTGATGTTAGATGATGAATATTATATGGATTTAGCCTTGACTTTAGCTCGTTCAGTTAAAGGGCAAACAACACCGAATCCGCCAGTTGGTGCTGTTTTAGTAAAGGAGGGTGAGATATTAGGTTTGGGAGCCCATTTAAAGCAAGGTGAGCCCCATGCAGAGGTACATGCGTTACATATGGCTGGTAAAAAGGCGGAAGGTTCAACCCTTTACGTAACGTTGGAACCTTGTTGTCACAAAGGGAAAACACCGTCTTGTGCGGATTTAATTGTAAAGCGAGGAGTACGTCGTGTAGTAATAGCGACGGAAGATTTAAATGAAAAAGTTTCTGGAAAAGGGATCGCTCATTTAAAGAAAGCTGGTATCGAAGTAAGGGTTGGGGTGTTAGAAAATAAGGCGCAAGAGTTACTAGAGGAGTTTTTCTATTTTATTACGACTGGGCGTCCCTTTGTCACGATGAAAGTAGCGACAAGCCTCGATGGTAAAATAGCTACATCTACAGGGGAAAGTAAATGGATTACTAATGAATCGGCAAGGCTCGATGTGCATCGAGAACGTCACTTGCACGATGCAATTTTAGTAGGAATTCATACAGTTTTAACTGATGATCCTTCTCTTACAACCCGTCTTCCTAATGGTGGAAAAAGTCCAACACGGATTATTTTAGATACACATTTACGAACACCTCCCTATGCGAAGGTAGTTACAGATGGTGAAGCACCGACATTAATTTTTGTCGGGAGTCGTGTCACAAATGATAAAATTGCTCGTTTCGATGTTTTTCCTAAAGTTGAAATTGTGAAAATGGAAGAAGAAACGATAAAAATTCCTTCTTTATTAAATGAATTAGGTAGAAGAGAGATTACTAGTGTCTTAGTAGAAGGTGGTGCAGAGGTAAATGATTCTTTTTTACAAAGTGGTTTCATTAATAAATTAATCCTATACATTGCACCGAAACTAATTGGTGGTAAAGAAGCTCCTACATCGATAGGAGGGAAGGGGATTCCGTTATTGAATGACGTCCCCTCATTAGAAATAGAGTCATTTGAAACCATTGGTCCGGATTTAAAAATAGTCGCTAAAAATAAAAGGATATAAGGAGGAAGAAATTGTTTACCGGAATTATTGAAGAAGTAGGTACAATTATAGATGTGGAGGAAGTAGGGAAGGATGCCATTTCACTTACCATAGAAGCAAGTGAGGTTTTAGAAGATATTCAACTAGGAGAAAGTATTGCTGTAAATGGAATCTGCTTAACTGTCGCAAAGTTTACGGATATAACTTTTTCTGTCGATGTGATGCCGGAGACGATGCGGGCGACTTCTTTACAGGAAATAAAAAAAGGTTCGATAGTAAATTTAGAACGCGCTTTACGCTTGAAGGATCGGTTAGGGGGCCATTTAGTTACTGGACAAGTAGATGGTGTAGGTACAATTACTAGAAAAGAAAAGATTTCTAATGCAGTTTATATGGATATTGCTGTGCCGGAATCTTTTCTCGTTTATTTTGTTCCAAAAGGCTCGATTGCAATCGATGGGATTAGTCTAACAATATTTCATGTAGGGAAAAGTTCGATTACACTCTCTTTAATACCGCATACATTACAAGTGACGAATTTAAGAAGTAAGGCCGTTGGGGATCTTGTGAATTTTGAATGTGATTCCTTTGCAAAGCATGTACATCATCAAATGAATTTTTATTTAAAAGCAAACCGATAACTTCTTTAATAAATGTAGAGTTATATTTTGATTATTCGTAATTTTCAGAAAAGGTGTGGTAATATGTCATTTCATTCTATTGAAGAGGCCCTTGCCGATTTAAAAAGAGGTAGGCCTGTTATCGTTTTAGATGATGAAGATCGTGAAAATGAAGGAGATTTCGTTGCCCTAGCTGAAAAGACTACTCCAGAACTAATAAATTTTATGATTACTTATGGAAAGGGATTAGTGTGCACACCCTTAACTGGTGAATTGGCTAGTCGGTTGAAACTACCTTTAATGACGGACGAAAATACCGATCCTTATGCAACGGCTTTTACCGTTAGTATAGATTATAAGACTACATCTACCGGAGTAAGTGCTTATGAAAGGGCGACGACGATTCAAGCGCTTGTAGATGAGAAGGTTAATAGTGATGACTTTAATCGTCCGGGACATATATTTCCTTTAGTTGCAAAGGATGGTGGTGTATTAGCACGTCCAGGTCATACGGAGGCTGCTGTTGATTTGGCACGTTTATGTGGTGCTAAGCCAGTAGGTGTCATTTGTGAAATTATTAATGATGACGGAACGATGGCCCGTTATCCACAGTTAAAAGAGCTAGCTCATAAATTTTCATTAAAAATGATTACGATTGAAGAGCTTATTCACTATCGTAAACGCCATGAATTTCAAATTAACCGAGTAGTAGAGACTACGTTACCAACAGACTTAGGAAACTTTAATATTATCGGGTATTCAAGTTCTTACGATGAAGAGGAACATATAGCAATTGTGAAGGGAGATGTTGTCGGAGGTGAGGATGTGCTAGTGCGAATTCATTCTGAATGCATGACTGGCGATGTGTTCCATTCACAACGTTGCGATTGTGGTCAACAATTAAAAGAGTCTTTGAAGCGGATTGAAGAGGTAGGCCGTGGTATTGTGTTATATATGCGTCAGGAAGGAAGAGGAATCGGATTGTTAAATAAATTGCGCGCCTATGCCTTGCAAGATGAAGGACTCGATACAGTAGAAGCTAATGAGGCCCTAGGTTTTAAAGATGATGAGCGGGAATATCATCTTTGCGCTCAAATTTTAAATGATTTACAAGTTAGTTCTGTTCGATTAATGACGAATAATCCACGAAAAATAGAAGGCTTAAAGAGCAATGGTATTAACGTTTCTAGACGAGTTTCTTTAGAAATTGAACCACATGAACATAATGAAAAATATCTGCGAACGAAGAGAGCGAAACTAGGGCATTTACAAATGTTATAGTTTATTAGTTAATTTGAAAGGTGACTGAATAAGTTTTATTAAAATTTTTAAGGGATGAGTAAAATGGTACAAACTTATGTAGGAAAACTAACTGGCGAAGATCTTACTATTGGAATTGTCGTAAGTCGATTTAACGAGTTTATTACGAATAAGTTAAAAGAGGGAACTGTACAAACTCTTAAACGACATCATGTAGCAGAGGAAAATATTCATTTAGTGGAAGTTCCGGGGGCTTTTGAAATACCGCTTGTTGCTCGCAAACTTGCAGAGAAAGAGCGAATTGATGTAGTGATTGCGTTAGGTGCAATTATTCGGGGTGAGACACCACACTTCGATTACGTAGCAAATGAAGTAGCATCGGGTATTAATCGTGTTAGTTTAGATTGTAAAAAGCCGGTAATCTTTGGTGTACTAACTACAGATACGGTTGAGCAGGCTCTTGAACGTGTCGGTGTAAAGGTAAATAATAAAGGGACTGAAGCTGCAACAGTAGCAATTGAAATGGCAAATTTGCTAAAAGAATTATAATAGGAATGATATTCAACTAGTAGTTTATGAAAATGTGAAGCGCGCTAATTGCGTTTAATGTTTTGTATGAATTAGCGCGCTTTTCAATATTTGCGATATCGCGTTTTTATAAGATAATTTTGTTGTTTTTTACTTAGTTACATTTGATAGTGATTTGTCGTGTTTTGTACGGTGTTTCTTTATGAGCTTCTTGTAGTCCAACTTTTTCAATTTTTTCTTTAGGGACGAATTTTTCTTTTAATGTAATGGAGAAAGTTTCAACTTGTTTTATATTTTTAAATAATAAAGTCTCTTCATTTTTCCAAGTAGCTTCGATGAAGTTTTTCTTCTCAAGGTCGACTGGCTCCGGAATATGTATACCCTTTTGGAAATAACGATGGCGGTTATCATTATTCCCGGCTTCGTGCAGACAGATGAACAAAGACATATTATCGGCAAGCTGTAAGAAGCCAAGATGGTATTGGAATTTTTCATCATCAATTTCTGGAAAAGAATGTAAGATTGCTTTACGTCTTAGGACCTCATTTTTAACGTATTGTTGTACTTCCTCCAATTCGTATTTTCCAAGAAATTTTGTATAGTGGCTACTGCAAAGAGCTGCGGCATAGGGATTTCGTTGTTCTACTATATTTACGCCATTTGTGTAGAGTACAGTTTTTATCAATAATGGTAAGTCGATAAAAGTATAAGGTTTTTTTGTCTTGTCGTTCCAAAGAGGTTGTTTGTCAAAGAGATTCCAACCGACATCGTGCTGTTCAATAGCATAGAGTACTGATTGCTTTAATGAATCGTTTCTTAAGTAGTGCTCTAACCAAGGGGTGATTAGTTTTTTCGCGACGTGGGCGTGGTGATCTTGTTCAATGCAAATAAAGTGTTTTTTATCTTCACGAACAATCATTTTTTCCTCCTCATTTATTAGTTTGTTTCATTATATCAAAGGCAGGGTGAATTCGTTAAGGTCGGGATTGAGTATACTTGCTTGATAGGAGTTTATAGGGGCTTACTCGGATGTAATATTAACAATTATAAGGGCATCATCAACGCCGGTCGGTTACTCCAGCTGTCTTATTTAGAGGGTAATATTTATTAATCATAAGGAACTTTCCCTGCTATGTTTTTCTTTTCCCGCGTCTTATTTAGCGTAATTCTTTATAATCATAAGGATATTATTCGTGTTTGTGGACGTAAGGATTGTTCAATTTTTAATTATGTATGTGTTTTATGGTAGGGTTGATTCTCTTTTAGGCTTTATCTTTACCGTTGTCTTGTTCTTATGTAATCTGTTTTGTGGAGGTTTTTAGCTTATTTTTCTTATAAGCCGGCTATCGCAGTAAGGTTGCGTTCGTTTTTGCACTCAACCTTTTCGCGGCGTGCGTCTATCGGTAAGGTTGCGTTCGTTTTTGCGCTCAACCTTTTCGTGGCGTGCGTCTATCGGTAAGGTTGCGTTCGTTTTTGCGCTCAACCTTTTCGCGGCGTGCGTCTATCGGTAAAGTTGCGTTCGTTTTTGCACTC
>CALGOZ010000020.1 GCA_937960785.1 uncultured Pseudogracilibacillus sp. | reverse complement strand
TTATTCTTCTCTTATTCTTCGACGACGTAGTTAGGCTTTTTCTTTAAGCTATGTTTTCCATCGACGAAACGAATCGTTCCACTTTTCGTACGCATTACGACACTTTGGGTTGTCGCGTGCATACCTTTAAATTGGACACCTTTTAACAACTCACCGTCAGTCACTCCGGTTGCTGCGAAAATCGCATCATCACCTGAACAGAAGTCATCCATATAATAGACGCGATCTAAATCGGTAATCCCCATCTTCTTACAACGCTCGATTTCTTCATCATTTGACGGGTGTAATTTTCCTTGAATTTCTCCGCCGAGACATTTTAAAGCAACGGCAGAAAGAACGCCTTCAGGAGCTCCCCCGATTCCTAGTAGCATATCGACACCGGTTTGGTCAAAGGCTGTGTTAATTGCTCCGGCGACATCACCGTCTTGGATTAATTTAATGCGGGCACCAGTTTCACGAATTTCCTTGATTAATTGTTCGTGACGGGGACGATTTAAGACGACGACGAGCACGTCTTCAACGGCTTTATTTTTCGCTTTGGCAACAGCTTCGATATTTTCCGCTGTAGAAGCGTTAATATCTACTTTGCCGACAGCTTCTGGTCCGACGGCAATTTTTTTCATATACATATCCGGTGCATTAAGTAAATTACCGCCATCGGCAATGGCAACGACGGATAGAGCGTTCCACGTTCCACGGGCAACGATATTCGTCCCTTCTAATGGGTCAACTGCAACATCGACGACCGGTCCTTCACCGGTACCGAGTTTTTCACCGATATAGAGCATCGGGGCTTCGTCCATTTCGCCTTCACCGATTACGACAGTTCCTTGCATCGGAATCGTATCGAATACAGTACGCATCGCACTTGTCGCTGCATCATCCGCTTCGTTACGCTGACCTCGCCCCATCCAACGGGCCGAGGATAAAGCTGCTGCTTCTGTTACACGAACTAATTCTAGCGTTAAACTTCTTTCCACGTTTTCATTCTTCCCTTCACTTCTAGTCCTTTACTTTAAATGTAAGCGATCTACTTCGGTATCAGAAAGTTTTACCTTTTTAATACGGGCTCCGAGGGAACGAAGCTTTTCTGGCATATCTTCATAGCCTCGTTCGATATGGTCAATCCCTGTTATTTCAGTCGTTCCTTTCGCCATTAAGCCGGCGACGATTAAGGCTGCACCAGCACGAAGGTCGGTCGCCTTTACTTGGGCTCCTTCTAATTGGACCGGGCCTTTTACGATTGCCGAGTTCCCTTCTACTTTCACATTTGCATTCATCCGGCGCAGTTCATCGATATGTTTAAAACGAGCTTGGTAAATCGTATCGGTAACGATGCTCGTACCTTCCGTCTTTGTTAGTAAGGCAGTAAAAGGTTGTTGTAAATCCGTCGGAAAGCCTGGGTGGACGAGGGTTTTAATGTTAACGGCGGATAAATTTTCTGTCGGTCGAACGGTAATTTGTTCATCCTGTTGTTCGACTTCGATACCCATTTCGCGCAATTTTGAAATAAGTGATTCTAAATGTTCTGGGATGACGTTATCAATTGTCACTTCCGTTCCCTGAGCGGCAGCGATAATTGCATATGTCCCCGCTTCAATCCGGTCAGGTATAATCGTGTGAAGGCAACCGTTGAGTCGTTCGACTCCTTCGATTCGGATAATATCGGTTCCGGCACCTTTAATTTTTGCTCCCATATTTGTAAGTAATGTCGCTACATCGATAATTTCCGGCTCTTTTGCCGCATTTTCGATAATTGTTTGGCCTTTTGCTTTTACAGCAGCAAGCATGATATTAATCGTCGCACCGACACTTACTACGTCTAAGTAAATGCGGGCACCAGTTAACTCCTCTGCTTGTAAATAGAGGGCGCCCTTCTCATTTCTTATTTCGGCACCTAAAGCTTCAAAACCTTTTATATGTTGGTCAATCGGTCGAGGGCCTAAAAAACAACCTCCTGGAAGTCCGATTGCGGCCTTTTTAAACTTTCCTAACATTGCCCCCATAAAATAGTAAGAAGCGCGCAATTTTTTTACCTTTCCGTTCGGTAAAGGTACCGACTCAATCATCGACGGATCAATGTTAATCGTTTGAGTATTTGGGCGCTCAATTTTGGCTCCGATATCTTGTAAAATCGACTGTAACGTATCGACATCGGAAATATCCGGAAGACCTTCGATCGTCACGGTTGAATCGGCTAATATAGCCGCCGGGAGCAAGGCGACGGCACTGTTTTTTGCACCGTTAACCCGAACGGTGCCAGACAAAGGATAGCCACCTTCAACGATTATCTTTTCCATATAAAACCCTCGCTTTTTGTTTACAAAACTTCTTATGTTATCGGTATTGTTACGTAGTCCTTTATTTTTGTGTTGCTTCCCAATCTGCATTAAATTGGGCGATCCCCTTATCCGTTAGAGGATGGTGGACGAGTTGCTTTAAGACCTTGTAAGGAACGGTCGCGATATGAGCTCCGTGCAAGGCTGCTTCTGTTACATGGAGCGGATGGCGAATCGAAGCGGCAATAATTTCCGTATCGATTTGATGAAGGGTAAATATTTCTGAAATCGTTGCGATTAAATCCATCCCATCGTGACCGATATCATCGAGTCGACCGACAAACGGTGATACGTATGTAGCACCGGCTCGTGCTGCTAATAGCGCTTGGTTCGCACTGAAAATTAACGTCACGTTCGTTTCGATCTTCTCTTCGCTTAATACTTTTACTGCTTTTAAACCTTCTAAAGTCATTGGAATTTTAATCGTAATGTTCGGGGCAATCTTAGCTAGCTCTCTTCCTTCTTGAATCATGCTCTCTGCATCTTCGGCGATTACTTCTGCACTGACGGAGGAAGATACTTCAGCTGTAATTTCTCTTAAGCGTTCATGGAAGTCGACACCTTCTTTTGCGACGAGTGTAGGATTCGTCGTTACACCATCTAAAATCCCGAGTTCATTTGCCTCTTTAATTTCGTCAATATTCGCTGTGTCGATAAAAAATTTCACGATTTATCTACCCCTTTTAAAATTTTACGATTATGCTTTTCCAGATGAGCCAAATTCACGCATTTTTTCGATTACAGTTTCTTTTATCGCATCTCTTCCTGGTCCCATATATTTACGTGGATCGTAAACTTCTTTATCGTTATCTAAAATTTCACGGATTACTTTCGTCTGTTGAATTTGGTTTTCTGTGTTTACGTTAATTTTTGCCGTACCGAGGGAAATTGCTTTTTGAATATCTTTTAACGGAATTCCTGTTCCACCGTGTAAGACGAGTGGTACCCCCGTTAAGTTCATAATTTCTTCCATTTCTTTGAAACCTAACTTCGGCTCACCTTTGTACGGTCCGTGAACAGAACCTAAGGCTGGTGCAAAACAGTCGACGTTCGTCTCTTGTACGAGTTGTTCACACTCGGATGGGATTGCATACATCGACTCTGCATCATCGACGACTAAATCGTCTTCTTGTCCGCCGATACGGCCGAGTTCTGCTTCGACAGATACACCGTGAATGTGCGCTAATTCAACGACTTTTTTCGTATTTGCAATATTTTCTTCTAAAGGTAAGTGAGAACCGTCATACATAACAGATGTAAAGCCGGCGTGGATTGCCTCCGCACACTTTTGGAAACTTGAACCATGATCGAGGTGGATCGCAACAGGTACAGTCGTTCCGTACTCTTCCATTAAGGCTTTAACCATCGCTACGACGACTTTGAAACCACCCATGTAACGGCCAGCCCCTTCGGAAACACCGAGAATAACAGGAGATTTTTCTTCTTCTGCTGCTTGTAAAATTGCTTGTGCATATTCTAAGTTATTTACGTTAAATTGTCCTACTGCGTATTTTTCATCCTTTGCAGTGTTTAACATTTCCTTCATCGAAACTAACGCCATTTAAAACACAGCTCCTTTATTCTTTTGATATAGTTAGTAATCTTTCTTTAAGAATACCAAGTCGGTACGTTGCATGCAACTTGTTCTTATCGTTTTTACGATATTTTACGGAACTTTTCACAGTTGTATGACTGTTCCTTTTTATTCGTTATATTTTTCTTCAACGACGGCACCAACAAAGGCCTCGATTAATGGGTGAGGTTTTGTCGGGCGAGATTTAAATTGTGGATTATATTGGCAGGCGACAAACCACGTATGACCTTTTAGTTCGATTACTTCGATCGATTGTTCGTTTCGGCTATGGGCTGAAAAACGTAAACCATTTCGTTCGAATTCTTTGCGGTAAATCGGATTTAATTCGTAACGATTGCGGTGACGTTCTTTTATTTCTGTTGCACCGTTATAAATTTCTTTTACTTTCGAATCGTCTTCTAACGTAATCGGCGCATCAATACCAAGACGTAGTGTACCGCCGAGTTCGTTGTTGTTTGCTTTTTCATTCGCTAGGCGGGTCATCGGATGCGGTGTATTCGGATCGACTTCGATCGCATGGGCATCTGTCAGTTGTAAGACGTTACGGGCAAATTCGACGGCAGCTAATTGCATACCAATCCCTACGCCGAGAAAAGGTACATTCTCTTCCCGGGCATAACGAATCGCCACTAGTTTACCGTCCATTCCTCGCGTACCAAATCCTCCAGGAACAACAATGCCATCGACTTGTTCTAATTCTTGGACTACCGTTTCTTCCGTTAATGTCTCTGAATCGACCCAATGGAGGTGAATATCGGTATCATACGTAAAGCCAGCATGTTTTAATGCCTCGACTAGCGATAAATACGCATCAGGTAGCTCGACGTATTTGCCGACTACGGCAACTGAAATTGTTTTTGATAAATTACGAACTCGCTCGACTAACTGTTCCCATTCCGTCATATCTGCACGACGCTTTGGTAAGTGCAAGTGTTCACAGACTAAGTCGTCGAATTTCTGGTCTTGTAAGGATAACGGAATTTGATATAACGTATCAGCATCGAGCATTTCGATTACTGCTTCTGCATCGACGTCGCTGAAGAGCGAGATTTTCGCTTTTGTTTCTTCGTCTATTTCCATTTCCGAACGTAAGACAATCGCGTCTGGTTGAATCCCGAGGGAACGTAGCTCTTTTACGCTATGTTGCGTCGGTTTCGTTTTAATTTCACCCGCTGCTTTAATATACGGTACAAGTGTACAATGTATGTACATGACATCTTCGCGACCGATATCGTTTTTAATTTGACGAATCGCTTCTAAAAAAGGGAGCGACTCGATATCTCCGACCGTCCCACCAATTTCGGTAATGACGACATCTGCAGAAGTTTCGGCGCCTGCTTTGTACACTTGTTCTTTAATTTCGTTCGTAATGTGAGGAATAACTTGTACCGTCGCTCCTTTGTAGGAACCTTTTCGTTCTTTGCGAATGACGCTTGAGTATACTTTTCCAGTCGTCACATTACTATATTTGTCTAAGTTCACATCGATGAAACGTTCATAATGGCCGACGTCGAGATCGGTTTCCGCTCCATCTTCTGTTACAAATACTTCACCGTGTTGATACGGGCTCATCGTTCCCGGATCGACGTTTAAGTACGGATCGAACTTTTGTAAATATACGTTCAGTCCACGGTTTTTCAATAAACGTCCTAACGATGCGGCCGTAATCCCTTTGCCTAAGGAGGATACTACTCCACCGGTCACAAAAATATACTTCGTCATGTTTTACCCTCTTTCTTCGTTTATCGCTTTTTTATATAAAATAAAGAAATGCGCTTCCCAATTGTTAGGGGAAACGCATTTTTACGTTCATCTTTTGTAACGCCCAATTTAGATATTACTCATTATTTTAGAAAAAGTCAAGTTACGTAGCGAACGGTTTAAGTGAAGTTTTTTCGAACTTTTTCGGGATTTTTTCTGTCAGTTTTAATAAAGATATTTAGACATCGTATTCCTCGAGTTTTATTATTTATATTCGTTATTCGCTTTGTATGTTAGTTTGTGACTTACTTTTGTAACGAGTTTGTACTTTTTTAGTGCGAGTTATACGTTTAACGACTACTCTATTTATACGTATTCGTCCATATCTTCGTATAACTCTTTTACTTCTTCATCTTCGACTTCCTCATCATAGTACTCGTCTTCTTTATCGACTAACGCTTCTTCGTCTTCTGCGTCTTGCTTACGAGCTTTCGCTAAAGCTTTTTCACTCGTTTGATCTGCTGGGTACCAACGCTTCAGACCCCAAATATTATTTCCTAACGTCGTAAAGCGACCGTCAACGTTCAAATCCGTATAAAAGCGAGCGAGTAAATCTTCCTTTTCTGTTTCGGTAAATTCCTTTTGCTCAGCTACTAAATCGAACAATTCTATAAAGTTCATTTCCTTCTTTTCTTCTGCTAAAATAACGTTCGCTAGTTCGATTATTGGCATCTTTTTAATTTGTTCTTTCGTGTACTTTTTCAACCCCATAAGATCACACTCCCCATCTTCCCTTAATCGCTTATAATCACTTTAAAAAAACTCTGATAATGCTGTAGTATAACCATTCATCTCATTATAATCAAGCGACATGAATTTATGCCATTTTTTCAAAAAATTCCGTCGAAGGTATCCGATAGTTTGGAATGCTTGGACTATATTTATGCAATATAAAAAAGAGAATGAACGATAGTTTTTAAACAAAATAAAGATGGACTGAATTAGTATAAATAAGATATCAGTCCATCCTTTTACCTTTACTATATTAAATTTTATCTCTTACATATTACGACGGTATTCGCCCCCGACTTCATACAAGGCTTCGGTAATTTGTCCAAGGCTTGCCACTTTTACTGTTTCCATTAATTCCTCGAAAATATTGCCGTTTGTGCGAGCGACGTGTTGTAGCCGTTTTAATGCCTCATCGACTTTGTCTTTGTTTCTTTCTTGGAATTCTTTTAAGTTTTTAATTTGTAATTCTTTTTCTTCTTTTGTTGCGCGGGCTAATTCCATCGAGTCGATTTCTTCATCGGATGGTGGATTTGGATTTAAGTACGTGTTTACGCCGATAATTGGTAACTCACCGGAATGTTTTTTGCTTTCGTAGTATAGGGATTCTTCTTGAATTTTACTACGCTGGTACTGACGCTCCATTGCGCCGAGTACACCACCGCGGTCGTTTAGACGTTCAAACTCTTGTAAAACTGCTTCTTCAACTAAGTCTGTTAACTCTTCGACGATAAAGGAACCTTGTAAAGAGTTTTCGTTTTTCGTCAGGCCGAATTCACGGTTAATTATTAGTTGAATTGCCATGGCACGACGGACAGATTCTTCTGTCGGCGTTGTAATTGCTTCGTCGTAAGCATTCGTATGAAGTGAATTCGTATTATCTTGGATTGCAAGTAACGCTTGTAAGGTCGTTCGAATGTCGTTAAAGTCAATTTCTTGGGCGTGCAATGAGCGTCCCGATGTTTGGATGTGATACTTTAACTTCTGACTCCGTTCGCTAGCACCGTAACGTTCACGCATCACAATCGCCCAAATTCTTCTTGCGACACGGCCAATTACCGTATACTCCGGATCGAGTCCGTTCGAGAAAAAGAACGATAAGTTCGGTGCGAAATCATCGATATCCATCCCACGACTTAAATAATATTCAACGTACGTAAAGCCGTTTGCTAATGTAAAGGCTAGTTGGGTAATCGGGTTTGCTCCTGCTTCAGCAATATGATAGCCCGAAATTGATACAGAGTAATAGTTTCTTACATTGTTATCGATAAAGTACTGCTGGATATCCCCCATCATGCGTAAGGCGAACTCCGTTGAGAATATACATGTATTCTGTCCTTGGTCTTCTTTTAAAATGTCAGCCTGTACGGTGCCACGGACGACGGAGATAGTTTCCTTCTTAATTTGTTCGTATTCTTCTTCTGTCGGTTCGCGTCCTTCCTTCTCGACAAACTTCTCAACTTGCTGGTCGATTGCTGTATTGAAGAAGAAGGCTAACATAATCGGTGCCGGTCCGTTAATCGTCATCGATACTGAAGTCGTAGGAGAGGTTAAGTCAAACCCTTTATACAACCTCTTCATATCGTCTAACGTACAGACGCTAACTCCACTTTCACCGACTTTTCCGTAAATATCTGGGCGATAAGCTGGATCCTCACCGTACAATGTTACCGAGTCAAAAGCAGTCGATAAACGTTTTGCTTCTTCATTTTCTGATAAATAGTGGAAACGACGGTTCGTTCGTTCTGGTGTTCCTTCTCCAGCAAATTGACGGGTCGGGTCTTCACCCTGTCGTTTAAAAGGGAAGACACCAGCCGTATACGGGAACTGACCTGGTACATTTTCTCGCATTAACCAGTAGACTCGGTCACCCCAATCGGCAAAGTCTGGGAATTTAACTTTAGGAATTTTTGTTCCGGCTAAAGAGGTGGTCGTAATATCGACCTTAAACTCTTTATCGCGGACTTTATAAGTCATCGTGTCGCTATCATATTTTTCTTTTAGGTCTTCCCATTTCTCTAGGAGCTCTTTCGTTTCGGGTAAGAGCTTTTTCTCGTTTTCTTCGATTAATGTGTCGATCGATTGACGTAACTGTTCGTCATCTTCCGGTAATTCTTCTTTCACGCCGTGTAACTTATATAGTTTTCTTGCGATGTCGCGTTGTTTTTCAACTTTCTTATGATAATTACGTACTTCTTGACTAATTTCACGTAAATAATGAATCCGGTCACTCGGAATAATCGGTTGACGATCTTCTGGTTCTTTCTCGACTTCAAGAAGCATCTCCGGATCATCCCAATGACCATCTGTGTTAATTTTGTCGATGATCGCTGAGAAAAGACGGTTCACACCAGGATCGTTAAAACGGCTTGCGCTCGTTCCGTAAATCGGAAACGTCTCTGGGTCTTGACCGAATAACATGCGACTTCGTTCGTATTGTTTACGCACTTGGTTTAATGCGTCTAAAGCGCCTTGTTGTTCAAATTTATTAATGGCGATAAAGTCCGCAAAGTCAATCATGTCGATTTTTTCAAGTTGGGATGGTGCACCGAATTCAGCTGTCATTACATACATTGACAAGTCGGTAATTTCGGTGATTTCTGCATCTCCTTGACCGATTCCACTCGTTTCTAAAATAATTAAATCAAAATTTGCAGCTCTTACGACATCGAGAACGGGGTTTGTTGCCTTTGACAGTTCCGTTCGCGAATCGCGAGTTGCTAATGAACGCATATATACACGATCAGAATCGATTGCATTCATGCGAATTCGGTCCCCTAAGAGAGCACCGCCAGTTTTTCGTTTCGTCGGGTCGACTGAAATGATAGCGATACTTTTATCGGGAAAGTGATGCAGGAAACGTAAGACGAGTTCATCCGTTAAGGAACTTTTCCCTGCTCCACCAGTTCCCGTAATTCCGAGGACCGGTAAGTTTTTATTTGTTTGGGCTTTTAATTTTTGTAATAGTTCTGTTTTTGCTGCTTCGTTCCTTTCTTCTTGTTCGACATACGTAATGAGACGGGCGATTGCACCATGGTCGCCTTCCTTTACTTTCTCCACATCTTGATCAAGATTGTGCGGTGGTTCGAAGTCTGCAATTTTTAACATTTCATTAATCATCCCTTGCAGACCGAGTCTACGACCATCCTCTGGGGAGAAAATCCATGACACCCCGTAATCGTGTAATTCTTTTATTTCACGGGGGATAATCGTTCCGCCTCCGCCACCGAACACTTTAATGTGGGAGGCGCCTTTTTCTTTTAAAAGATCAATCATATATTTAAAATATTCGATATGTCCACCTTGATAGGAGGAAACAGAAATGGCTTGAACATCTTCTTGAATCGCAGCATTGACAACTTCTTCTGCACTTCGGTTATGTCCAAGGTGAATAACTTCTGCGCCACTCGACTGTAAAATACGGCGCATAATGTTAATCGAAGCATCGTGTCCATCGAATAAGCTTGATGCTGTGACAAAACGTACGTGATGTTTTGGACGATATACTTCAATTTTTTCCATTGGCTGAACTCCTTTACTTTTAATTTTCGACAAATAGGGCTATCTAGTTGAAGTAGAAGGTTTGCACCTTCTGATGAGAATGAAAGAAATAAATCTTTCATTCTAAATGTATACAATCCTATAGGCTCAATTAATGTAAGCGCATTCTACTTTATTTTAAACTTACGTTGGAAGATGCATCTCCAACGTAAGCCTTTTAATTTATTAGTAGATTTCATTACGGTCGATTTGTAAAATACGTAAAACAAATTCTATTTGTCGTTCGATATATTCCTCTAGGGAAAATTGTTTTTGTAACGACCAACGTCTGAATCCCCACATATGTCCTTGAACGAAGATGTTGTTTGCTATTAATAGGGCATCTTTTTCATCGACAGTTGATGGAGCACTTGTTATAATTGCTTCCTTTACCATGTCGACCATTTGTAGTTCTTTTTGTAACATTTTTTCCCGCTGTTCTTGTGGAAGTGACTTTAATTCTTGGTATAAAATTAAAACTTCTTCTTGGAGTTGGTCGGTTAAACGATAGTACGCTTCAATTACATTTATAAGGTTTTTTAGGGAACGATTTTTCACATCAATTACTTGTTCGAGTCGGTCATACACGTTGCGATTAATCGTATCGAACACAAGTAATAAGACATCTTCTTTCGTCCGCACGTATTCATAGAGCGTACCGATACTAAAACCGGACGCCTTAGCAATTTCTCGTGTTGTCGTTTTTGCAAAACCTTTTTGCTTAAATAACTGAATTGAAGCTTTAACGATTTGATTCCGACGTTTCTCTATGAGATTGCTATCTTTAACGGAAGATCTAATCGCATCCGACATGGGACGTTCCCCTTTCTTTAACTTTATTTCGTAATTGAGCGTCCGATTACGAGACGTTGGATTTCGTTCGTTCCTTCGTAAATTTGTGTAATTTTTGCATCGCGCATGTAACGCTCGACTGGGTAATCCTTCGTATAGCCGTAACCACCGAATACTTGAACCGCTTCGACCGTCACCTTCATCGCCGTATCTCCGGCAAAAAGCTTTGCCATGGCTGATGCTTCACTATACGGTAGGCCTTCACTTTCTAACCAAGCAGCTTGATAGGTTAATAGACGAGCTGCCTCGGTTTCAGTTGCCATATCAGCTAACTTAAAGGAAATACCTTGCTGATGCGCAATTGGTCTTCCAAACTGTTCCCGCTCT
This sequence comes from uncultured Pseudogracilibacillus sp., assembly GCA_937960785.1. Lineage (GTDB taxonomy): Bacteria > Bacillota > Bacilli > Bacillales > Amphibacillaceae > Pseudogracilibacillus. The sequence goes on along the minus strand of CALGOZ010000020.1, from coordinate 4,383 downwards.
TTTGCATAGGCAACTGCTGCATCTAATGCACCTTGAGCAATTCCTACCGCTTGGGCAGCAATCCCACTACGACCACCGTCTAAGGTAGTCATTGCAATTTTAAATCCTTCACCTTCTTCGCCGAGTAAGTTTTCTTTCGGAATACGACAATTTTCGAAAATTAATTCTGTCGTCGGTGATGAACGGATGCCTAATTTTTCTTCCTTTTTACCGAAAGAAAACCCTTCCGTTCCTTTCTCGACGATAAAGGCACTAATACCACGGTGTCCTGCTTCTGGATCTGTTTTAGCAAAGACGACGTAAATATCGGCGACTTCACCGTTTGTAATCCAGACTTTATTTCCGTTAAGTACGTATTCGTCACCGTCTAATTTAGCGGACATTTTCATGCTCGCTACGTCACTTCCAGCCCCCGGCTCAGATAAGGCATAGGCCCCAAGAGCTGAACCTTCTGCTAAACGGCGGAGGAAGTTTTGCTTTTGTTCCTCATTTCCATACTGATAAATTGGCCAGCTTGCTAACGAAACGTGCGCTGAAAGGGTTACGCCTGTCGAGGCACAAACGCGGGACAATTCTTCGACGGCGATTACATAACTAACGTAATCGGACCCAATTCCGCCGTATTCTTCTGGCCATGGAATTCCCGTTAAGCCGAGTTCTCCCATTTTGTCAAAAATCTCTCTGTCAAAGCGTTCTTCTTCATCGCGCTCTGCTGCGGTTGGTTCTACTTCGTTTTCTGCAAAGTCGCGAACCATTTGTTTTAACATTTTTTGTTCTTCTGTTAATTGAAATTGCATCTTTCGTTCCTCCAATATGTTTTATGATAATAAATGTTTTGCTATTACGATTCGTTGGATCTCATTTGTACCTTCGTAAATTTCCGTCACTTTCGCATCGCGGAAATATCTCTCGACATCGTAATCTTTCGTATAACCATAGCCCCCGAAGACTTGCACGGCTTCGATTGCATTTTTTCGGGCTGTCGTTGTCGCAAACATCTTCGCCATCGATGCTTCTTCAGGAGAAATCGTACCGTTTGCTAAATTCGTAGCCGCTCGGTAGACGAGAAGTTTTGCTGCTTCGGTTTCGGTCGCCATATCGGCTAGTTTAAAGGAAATGCCTTGTTGATGGGCTATTGGTTTTCCAAATTGCTCTCGCTCTTTTGCATAATTAATTGCTTTTTCGAGCGATGCTTCGGCAATTCCTAAGCCTTGGGCGGCAATACCTATTCTGCCAGCATTTAAGTTCGTCATTGCGATTTTAAAACCTTCGCCCTCTTCACCGAGCAATTGGCTAGCAGGAACGATACAATTGTCGAAAGTTAACGAAACAGTACTAGACCCATGTAACCCCATTTTATGTTCGTTTTTACCAATTGTAAAGCCAGGGGTGTCCTTCTCAACGATAAAAGCACTAATCCCTTTCGAACCAGATTCTTTACTCGTTCGACCGAAGGTGATGAAAATATCAGCTTCAAGACCGTTTGTAATAAAGACTTTTGAACCTTTTAATACGTAATGTTCACCTTGTTTTTCCGCACGCAAGGATAAACCTGCCGCATCGGAACCGGCTTGAGGCTCCGTTAGCGCAAACGCCCCGATATATTCGCCGGAGGCTAGTTTTGGAACGTATTTCATTTTTTGCTCCTCAGTGCCGTACTGCAAGATTGGCATCGTACCTAATGTCGTATGAACGGATAAAATGACACCGAGCGTTGCACTAATACGCGATATTTCATGAAGGGCGATTATATATGAAACGACATCCATTCCACTACCACCATATTGCTCGGGGATTGGAATACCCATTAATCCGAGCTCACCCATTTCTTCGATTGATTTGTAGGGGAATTCATTTCGTTTCATCGCCTCGAGTTCTTTTGTCACTTCATTTTCCGCGAAGTTTCGAACCATTTGGCGCATCATCTCTTGTTCTTCTGTAAAGCGGAGATTCATTGTCTGTCTTCCTTTCTCTTTGTCGACAGAGGTGGTGGATTATATACGTTTTATTTTGTAAAACGTAATGGGTACCTTGCCGACAAAATGTGTTTATTCATAGATGTAAAAGCCTCGACCGGATTTTCTTCCGTACCAACCAGCTTGCACATATTGACGTAATAATGGGCATGGACGATATTTACTGTCACCAAAGCCTTCGTAAAGTACTTCCATAATATATAGGCAAGTATCTAAGCCGATAAAGTCAGCTAAGGTTAGTGGACCCATTGGATGGTTCATACCGAGCTTCATAACGGTATCAACATCTTCAATGGAAGCGACACCTTCATAGACAGTGTAGATTGCTTCGTTAATCATCGGCATTAAAATTCGATTCGCAATAAAACCTGGAAAGTCCTTCGACTCGACTGCTGTTTTGTTTAATGCTTTTGTCATCGTTGCGATTGCTTCGTACGTTTCATCTGATGTTTGAAGGGCACGAATAATTTCGACGAGTCGCATCACTGGCACTGGATTCATAAAGTGCATACCGATTACTTTTTCCGGACGGTTCGTCACGCTAGCAATATCTGTAATCGGTAATGAGGACGTATTTGTTGCTAAAATTGCCGACTCTTTTGTCAATTCATCGAGATTGCGGAAAATATCTTTTTTAATGTCGATATTTTCAACGGCAGCTTCGATTACTAAGTCGACATCCTTAGCAGCGCCTTCTAAATCAGTCGTCGGTGTAATTCGCTCTAATACGGCTGTTCTTTCTTCTACAGTCATGCGATCTTTTTCCACATTCCGAGCGAGCAGTCGCTCAATATTGGACAAACCTCGGTCCACCGCCTCTTGTTTTATATCTTGCATATAGACGTCATAACCGGATTGAGCACAAACTTGGGCAATTCCGGAGCCCATCTGCCCCGCTCCAACGACGAGTACTTTTTTAATTGTCAATTGTCTTCACCTCTTGATGTATTTTATTTTGATTGTTTTCTTTATGGAACTAAAAAATTTTATATAATAATCCTTTCGCTCTTGCCTAGTGAAAAGTACATTTTGTTACGTTATATAGGGTAGGTTTGATTGGTTTGTCGATTGAATTAGATTAATTCGTTGGCACTTCGATTAATATCGCATCGCCTTGCCCACCGCCACTACAAATCGCAGCAACACCTAATCCGCCACCTCGACGACGAAGCTCATGAATTAACGTTAAAATAATTCGTGAACCACTAGCACCAATCGGATGGCCTAATGCGACCGCTCCACCGTTTACGTTCACTTTTTCTGGATCAAGGTTGGCTACTTCTATACTAATTAAGGCTACGGCGGCGAACGCTTCATTTATTTCAAATAGATCGATATCGTCAGCGGTCTTGCCTGTTTTTTCTAACAATTTATTAATGACGATGCCCGGTGTTTCCGGGAAGCGGTCTGCTTCTAAAGCAATTGCTTCGTGGGCCAAAATCGTCGCTAGAGGCTTTTTGTTAAGCTCGTTTGCCTTTTGATCGGACATTAAAACGAAAGCAGCTGCGCCATCGTTTACTCCGGGAGCATTTCCGGCGGTAATCGTACCGTCACGGTCAAAGGCTGGGCGTAGGTTTGCCAATCGTTCAAGGGTCGTATCTTTTCGCGGTGCTTCGTCTTGATCAATAGTTATCGGCTCTCCGCGACGTTTAGGTACTTCCACTGGAACGATTTCATCGGCAAATTTCCCTTGTTCGATTGCGTCAAGGGCTCGCTTGTGACTGCGCAAAGACCATTCATCTTGGGCCTCGCGGGTTATGTTAAACTTTTCAGCCGCTTGATTACCGTAGGAACCCATATGCACCCCTTCAAAAGAGCACGTTAAGCCGTCATAGATCATGAGATCAATCATTTCCGCATGCCCCATTCGGATACCCCAACGTGCTTTCGGTAATACGTACGGTGCGTTACTCATACTTTCCATTCCGCCAGCAACGATAATTGCTTCATCACCAAGACGAATTAATTGATCCGCTAATGTTACGCTACGGAGTCCGGAGGCACAAACTTTGTTAATCGTTTCTGTTTTCGTGCCCCATGGGATGCCAGCCTCCCGCATCGCTTGTCGGGAAGGTATTTGCCCTTGCCCTCCTTGCAATACGTTACCGATAATAACTTCATCAATCTTGTCCGGAGCAATTTCTGCCCGTTTAAGAGCTTCTTTAATTGCAGTTCCACCTAATTCAGAGGCTGTGAGCGTTTGCAAACTTCCACCAAAACGGCCAAACGGCGTCCTCGCCCCTGAGACAATTACTGTTTTCATTTTCTTTTCACTCCTTGCGATGATTGAATCGTCCTTTTTTCATCTGTCATAAAACTTTAAGTCGATTTATTGGTAGATTCCATGTTTTGAAAGGTAGATTTCCTATATAGTAGATTTGTTGAAACGTTTTCAATTCGGTAAATA
>CALGOZ010000019.1 GCA_937960785.1 uncultured Pseudogracilibacillus sp. | reverse complement strand
CGTTACTTTAGGAAAATGATTATTTATAAACGGCTAGTCGACTCCTTTTTCCAATAAGCAACCGATTGGATATATTGATAAAGATGACTAATAATTAAAATGATACCGAGTGTAAATTTAACCGTGCTTGGGATCCAAGAAACTAAAGCAAGTAAAATTATTAAGACTATTACAATTGGTGTTGTCCATAACGCATTGACAAGTTTAAGTTTGTACTTTTCCTTCGTGCCTTCATAGCGTCTGATTCGTTCCGGTTGCACCTTTTGTACCTCCTTTATGACATAGTTCATCTAATTTAATTACCATAACAATATTACTATAAAAGGAGTAGTTCTGTCATTCTTATTCACGATGTTGTCGGAAAGTAGGTAGGAATTGGCATTAATTTAAAAGGATTTACATACGAATACTCTTTTTACAACTTAAGGTTCGAGTACTTATTTAAATTAAACGATAAAATGCGTTATAATAAATGAGATATGACGGAAAGGAATAAATAAAGATGGGCTATAAAGCATTGTATCGTACATGGAGACCACGAACGTTTAACGATGTGGTAGGACAATCGCATATTACACAAACGTTACAAAATGCTATCGAAAGTGGCAAGTTTTCGCATGCGTATCTATTTTCTGGTCCGAGAGGTACGGGCAAGACGAGTGCAGCAAAAATTTTTGCCCAGACGATTAATTGTGAAACGATGCCAGCACGGGAACCATGCAATGAATGTAAAGCATGTAAAGGAATTTTAGATGGCTCGATTCCTGATGTCATTGAAATTGATGCGGCTTCAAATACGAGTGTCGATGATATTCGGGATATTCGTGAACGGGTAAAATATGCCCCAAGCGTCGTTCCGTATAAAGTATATATTATCGATGAAGTGCATATGATTTCAGTTAACGCCTTTAATGCGTTATTGAAAACATTAGAAGAACCACCAGCCCACGTCGTTTTTATTTTAGCGACAACCGAACCTCATAAAATACCGCTAACGATCATATCCCGTTGTCAACGGTTTGATTTTCGTTCAATTAGCCATCAGGCGATGATGGAGCGAATGAACTTTATCGTTGAGCAGGAAAAGATCGACATTACAGAAGAAGCCCTCGAGTCGATTGCATTAGTAGCAGAAGGTGGAATGCGGGATGCCTTAAGCATTCTTGACCAAGTTATTTCCTACAGCGAACAGACAGCGGACGTAGAAGATGTATTAGCAGTCACTGGTGGAGTAAGTCAAGATGTTTTAACCGACCTTACGATTGCTATGTATGAACAAGATTCGGAAAGAGTAATTGAGTTATTCGATGAGTTAATGCGACATGGAAAAGATGCCGGGCGCTTCGTTTTTGATATGATTTACTTTATGCGGGATTTGCTCTTTTATAAAACAAACCGTAATTTAAAAGCTTATCTCGAACGAGCAATTATAACTGAACAGTTCGAAGCCCTAGCTAATGAAGTCGAGGCAGAATGGATTGAACAAGCAATCGTCCATCTTACAGAATGCGAACAACAGCTTAAATGGACGACGAGCCCAAAAGTGTTTGTTGAAGTGACGTTAATTACGATTACAAATCGCCATACAGAAGCAAACAATAATCAAAATGTTGCTAATATGCAAGAACTTGTACAATTGCAACAGCGTATCGAACAATTAGAGAAGCGATTAACCCAACTGCAACAAAGACCGATTCAAGAGAAGCCTCAAAAACAACAAAACACAGCCCGCTCTGCACCAAGACGTCAGAATTATGAAGTACCCTACGAGCGAATCCGAGGCGTTCTCGATCAGGCGAAAAAAGCTCCATTGCAACAAGTAAAAACTCATTGGCCAACGTTTTTAGAGCAATTGCGCCAAGTTAGTCTAGCGGCTCATGCGACTTTACATGATAGCAAGCCCGTGGCTGCTTCAGACGATGCGATAATTTTATCGTTTAAATACAATATCCATTGCTCGCTCTTTTTAGAACATCGGCAAGTAATCGAGTCGGTATTAGCGAATAGCTTAGCACATTATACGATTATTCCAATCCCAGAACAAGATTGGCAAACATTGCGCGAACAGTATGTTCAAGCTCAACAAAAAGGGAAAAAGAAAGACGTAAAAGAAACTACAAAGAGAAAGGATCCCTTAGTTGATGAAGCGAAACGATTGTTCGGTGAGGAGATCGTTGAAGTGAAAGAAGAATAAAAGAGGAATTAAATAAGGAGGAATTAACAATGCGTGGTATGGGAAATATGGGGAATATGATGAAACAGATGCAAAAAATGCAGAAAAAAATGATGAAAGCGCAAGAAGAATTATTAGAAATGGAGTTCACAGCTACAGTTGGTGGGGGCATGGTGACTGTTGTAGCGAATGGTAAGCGGGAAATTTTAGACGTAAAAATTGAAGAAGATGTCGTCGACCCAGAAGATGTAGAGATGTTACAAGATTTAGTTTTAGCTGCTGTAAACGATGTAATGAAACAAATCGAAGAGAAAACGGAAGCAACGATGGGTCAATTTACAAAAGGAATGAATATTCCAGGGTTGTTTTAACCGAATACATGTGTACACTTACTTCTTCCTCATTTTCTTAAAATGAGTGAAGAAGTGAGTACCTTGCACAAGGAGGCGGTAAGACATGTATTATCCAGAACCGATTTCAAAATTAATCGATAGCTTTATGAAATTGCCAGGGATTGGACCTAAGACAGCCGTCCGACTGGCTTTTTTCGTCATTGATATGGAGGATGACGATGTTGTCGAGTTTGCTAAAGCTCTCGTCGGCGCAAAGCGAGAATTAAATTATTGTGATATTTGTGGACATATAACAGATCAAAAAGTATGTGCAATTTGTCAAGATGAACATCGCGATGAGTCAGTTATATGTGTCGTTGAAGATTCAAAGGATGTCATTGCGATGGAGAAAATGCGGGAATTTAATGGAAGATACCATGTATTACACGGTTCAATTTCACCGATGGATGGTTTAGGTCCAGAAGATATTAATATTCCTAGCTTAATCCAACGATTGAAAGATAGCGATGTAAAAGAAATTATTTTAGCAACGAATCCGAACGTCGAAGGAGAGGCAACAGCGATGTATATATCCCGTTTAGTGAAGCCAGCGGGTATTAAAGCAACGCGGATCGCTCACGGTTTGCCTGTCGGCGGAGATTTAGAATATGCCGATGAGGTGACGTTAGCAAAGTCGTTAGAAGGACGTCGGGAATTATAAGTTTTTTGTTTCATATTCTACTAGTAGCTTAGAAATTTTTCATACAAGATATACAAGGAGAGGGAAAATGAGGAATAAAAGACGTCGTCAACGACGGTTAGTCGATGAAGATTTGTTGCATGTGATTTTTGTGAAAGAAGCGGAATGGCGAAACTTACGGCAAATCGTCGATCGAAGTATCGATCCGTTAACGGAAGCCCGCGACCGACTTAAATTAACCGAAGCAGTTTATATGTTTTTGCTAAAAGAAGCAAAACATCGAAAAATTAGCGTACTACGGATGGAGTAACGTTCTACTTTTCCCCTTTGTTGCATACTACTTAGTAGGGAAAGGGGTTGTAATATCGATGAATATGACGGTGCTTTTCGGTTTATTTTTATTTATCGTTGTATTTCTCATTGTTCGTATGCCACGTTTGCTCTTTCGATTTATTGGAACAGGGACGATTCGGCTTACAATTGGTGTACTATTACTTTTAATCTTAAATGGAATCGGGAATCAGTTCGGTATTTTCGTGCCAATCAATATATTTACTGTGTTATTAAGTAGTATTCTCGGCCTTTTCGGCGTCGGGGCTTTAATCGTTGTTCAATTATTTGTGTAACGATTGTAACGTATAAGAGCAATCAGTTTAGGCGATACTGTCTACTAAACTGATGGAGGTGGATACGTTGCAACGTTGCATTATTTGTGAAGAATACAAGGAAGATGGAATTCATCTATATACGACGTTTATTTGTGAAGCGTGTGAGCATAATATGGTACATACAGACGCCCGAGAAGCAAAGTATAATTACTATATTGAAAAATTAAAAGGATTGCAGGAAACTTCATTGCAAACCTCAAAATAAAGAACTTATAAGAAGCGTAAGAGTATTTCTAAATATTAGAAACTCTTACGTTTTTTGTTTTTATAACCTTTACAACCATAGATTATGCCGTTAAAATATGAACTAACTATATCGTCCCTCGTAAAAAATATTAACTATACGATGAATTTCTGCATTAACATGTGAATTGTTTAGTATAATCATGTTACAATAGAATTATATATTAAGAAAGTACGTAAAGAAACGATCAAATGCAAGTCGTTCGTTCGAGAGGGAGAGATAGATTGACAGGACTATTTATAACCTTTGAAGGTGGCGAAGGTGCAGGAAAAAGCACCGTTATCGAAAAACTAGCGACCCAATTACGGAATCAAGGTTACGAAATTGTCGTAACGAGGGAACCCGGAGGAATCCGTATTTCTGAACAAATACGCCATATTATTTTACATCCCGACCATACGGAGATGGAAGAACGAACGGAAGCTTTACTATATGCTGCAGCAAGACGGCAACATTTAATTGAAAAGGTAATTCCTGCACTACATTCAGGAAAGGTTGTCTTGTGCGATCGATTTATCGACAGTAGTCTGGCTTATCAAGGCTATGCCCGAGGTATTGGTATTGAAGAAGTGTTAAAAATAAATAAATTTGCCATCAATACGTATATGCCCGACTTAACGTTATATTTAGACATATCACCGGAAGAGGGATTAAGACGAATCCGTCAAAATGAGAATCGAGAAGTAAACCGCTTAGATTTAGAAGCTCTTGATTTTCACTATCGGGTGTATGAAGGTTATGAACGAGTTATGGCGATGTTTCCAGAGCGAGTGAAACGTATATGCGCATCTCAACCTGTTGAAGAAGTAGTAATGTCGGCTAGTAAATTCGTATATGAGAAAATAAATCGTAAGGAGAGTGATGAATGATGAAATTGATCATTGCTGTAGTTCAAGATAAAGATTCAAATCGAGTTACGACTGCATTGAATGAAGCTAATTTTCAGACGACGAAATTAGCGACGACTGGTGGTTTTTTAAAAGAAGGTAATACGACGATTATGGTCGGTTGTCAATCGGAATATACTGATGAAGCCTTAGAAATTATTAAAGATAATTGTTCACAGAGGGAACAAATGGTTGCACCAGTTTCTCCAATGGGAGGTAGTGCGGATTCTTACATTCCGAATCCTGTAAAGGTTGAAGTAGGTGGCGCTACTGTATTTGTCCTACCTATCGAGTCATTTTTCCGTTTTTAGCATGCGATAAAGGAGTAGAGCAAGTAAATGCGAATCGATCAAGATGTCCGTTCTAAGGTTGAACAAAAGCCTGTCCGTCAACGTCAAGCGAGTAAACAAGACTTCGATCTGATGATTCGGACGAAAGCCTCCCATATGAAAAAGCACGACTTAGAGCAAATGGTGCGGGATATAACAGAGCAAGGGGAAAAAGTGGTTCGCTTTCGTTCTTTTCGTGATTTAGCCCGCTTCAAACGAATGATTCAGCAATTTTTAGAGGAAGCGGTTTTCGACGGCCTTTCGGTAAAAAAGACACGTAATTTCAATACGACAAACTTCAGCCATCGTTTAATGACAGTAGAGAAAATCGATGAGAAGTTAGTAGAGCTTACAGATGAATTACTAGACCAAGAGTCAAAAGCCGTCGATTTGCTCGCAATTATTGGTGAAATTGAAGGATTACTTATAAACTTATATACGTAAGCTAGATTAGTAGAAAGGTGTTATCGTATGCTCGATTGGTCGTCCTTTGCAACTACACAACCGTTAGCGAGTCGAATTCTCGCAAATAGTATTAAAAAAAACCGGCTTTCCCATGCCTATTTAGTTCAAGGTGAACGAGGGACAGGGAAGAAAACGTTCGCAACGATTCTCGCGATGACTATTTTTTGCGAAAATCGCCAAACAGAAAATCCATGCCAAAGGTGTCATGCCTGTCGACGAATCGCCTCTTTAAACCATCCCGATGTTCATTGGATTATACCAGAAGGGACGACAATAAAGAATGAACAAATCGATTATTTACGGAAAGAGTTTTCTTTTTCTGGTGTAGAATCTACAGAAAAAGTATATGTAATCGATCAAGCTGAAACGCTTACGACCCATGCAGCGAACCGATTGCTTAAGTTTTTAGAAGAACCGAACATTACGTCGACGGCGATTTTATTAACAGAACAAAGTCAAGCAATTTTGCCGACGATCCGTTCTCGTTGTCAGTTGATCGATTTACAACCTTTAGATCCTTCCCATTTCCAGCAAAAACTACTCCAACTAGACGGTATACAAATTACTAAAGAACAAAGCAAATTACTAAGTGCATTAACGACGAATATCGAAGAGGCTGTTTCGCTTCATGAGGCCAAACATATATACGAGATTCAACAGATGATTGAGCAATTGTTCAAACTGTTAACCGAGCGATATGAAGAGCGATTTTTATTCATTCACGAACGTTGGTTACCATTGCTTGTGGAGAAAGAATCGCAAAGGTTAGGGCTAGAGCTGTTATTACTCGCATTGCGCGATACGATTTATGCACAAATTGGCCACTATCATTCCTTAACATTTTTTCAACAAGAAAATCCGATATTGAATCGAATGACAGAACGATTTTCTAACCGTCGGCTCGTGCATATGTTAAAATTAACGTTAGAAGCAAAACAAAAATGGGCGCAACATACCCATCCAACGCTAGTCATTGAACAGCTCATATTGCAATTTTAGAGGTGGTTTACTAAATGATAGAAGTAACCGGAGTTCGATTTAAAAAAGCTGGCAAAATATATTATTTTGATCCAGATCAATATACATTAACGTTAGACGACTGCGTAATCGTTGAAACAGCTCGGGGTATCGAGTACGGCGAAGTAGTAATCGCTAATAAATTAGTCGATGAAGATGACGTCGTCTTACCCCTTAAGAAAGTAATACGAATAGCAGATGAAAAAGATCGCCGAAATGTCGAAAAAAATGAACAGATGGCAAAAGAGGCTTACGTTATTTGTGAGGAGAAAATTGCCTCTCATGAATTAGAGATGAATCTAGTCGATGTGGAGTATACTTTCGACCGAAATAAGGTAATCTTTTATTTTACAGCGGACGGTCGTATCGACTTCCGCGAACTTGTAAAAGACCTAGCTGCTCGCTTTAAAACTAGAATCGAGCTACGACAAATAGGAGTTCGGGATGAAGCGAAATTACTCGGCGGAATCGGCCCTTGTGGTCGAATGCTCTGTTGTTCGACCTTTTTAGGTGATTTTGAACCAGTATCGATTAAGATGGCAAAGGACCAAAATTTATCTTTAAACCCATCGAAAATCTCAGGACTATGTGGCCGTCTTATGTGTTGCTTAAAATATGAAAATGAAACCTATGAAGAAGCAAAACGCAATTTACCCGATGTTGGTGAACGTGTAGAGACAGAAAGAGGCGCAGGTAAAGTTGTCGATTTAAATATATTAGCAAAAACAATTCACGTCGAACTAGAAGAAACACAACAAATCATCCAATTCTCTTTCGATGAGATGATTGAAGAAGATGCGATCACATTGTCAATCCCTGAATAAGAGGTGGAGTTCAAGTGAACAACAAATTAGAAATATTCGAGCAAGTGACGCAAATGGAAACACAGATTGGCGAATTGTACGAAAAATTAGGTACTTTAAAAAACGATTTAAGTAAATTAATTGAAGAAAATCATCGTTTGACGATTGAAAATGAACATTTGCGTACACATTTTTACTCCCAAAAAGAAAAGGAAGAAGAAGAAAAAGGGGTTAAAAAGAAATCTCCTCCCCATGATGGGCTTGATAATTTAGCGCGTCTATATATGGAGGGGTTCCATATTTGTCATATGCATTTCGGAAGCCCTCGTTCGGATGAAGATTGTCTCTTTTGTTTTGAATTGTTTAATAAAGATTAAATGAATACCTCATGAAATGGTTATGCTACGAACGTATAACCATGATTGAGGTTTTTTTGATGATAAAACGTAGTGAATTATTGGAGGATAAAACGTGGTACAACTATATGATGATGAACGGCTCGATCGGCTCGTCTCAGGAAAGGAAAGGCCAATCATTCAAAGTCCGACGGTTTTTTCTTATTCTCTCGATGCAATTTTATTAGCCCATTTCGTTTACGTCCCTATTCAGAAAGGAAATATATTAGATTTAGGAACAGGAAATGGGATTATTCCACTTTTATTAGCAGATCGGACAAAAGCTTCTATCACCGGTTTAGAAATTCAGGGACGATTAGCAAATATGGCTAAACGAACGATGCAACTAAATAATTTAACAAAAAGAATCAAAATTATTATCGGCGATTTACGCGAAATGCAACCGGAATTACATCACGACTATTACGATGTCGTCACATGTAATCCACCTTATTTTAAAACCCCAAAACGGACAGAATATAATAAAAATGATTATCTAACAATCGCTCGCCACGAACGAATGTGTACGTTAGAAGATGTTATACGTTCAGCAAAGCGTTATGTAAAGCCTGGCGGTAAAGTAGCACTTGTCCATCGACCGGACCGCCTCGTCGATTTACTTACTCTTTTTCGTAAGTATAACATCGAACCGAAACGTTTACGTTTTATTTATCCGAAAAAGAACAAAGAAGCAAATATTGTATTATTAGAAGGAACTCGCGATGGTCGTAGCGGTTTAAAAACGTTAGCTCCCTTATACGTATATGAAGAAGACAATACGTATACTGAGGAGGCTCGGTCAATTATTTATGGTACATAATCATTACGTTTATATACTACGTTGTAAAGATCATACGTTATATACCGGTTACACTGTAGACTTAAAACGACGCATACAGTTACATGAGGCTGGTAAAGGAGCAAAATATACCCGAGGTCGTGGTCCCTTTCAGCTCGTTTATGTAGAGAGTCTACCGACAAAATCCAAAGCTTTAAAGCGAGAATACGAAATAAAGCGATTAACCCGGAGGCAAAAATTACAATTAATTGAATCAATGAGGGATACAATCGATGAATATACAAAACAGCTATGAAGAAAATCAAAAAGGAACACTATATATCGTACCGACACCGATAGGTAACTTGGAAGATATAACCTATCGTGCAGTACGTATCTTAGCTGAAGTAGATTTAATTGCAGCTGAAGATACTCGTCATACGAAAAAACTTCTACACTATTTTGAAATAGAAAAAGAAACGATTAGTTATCATGAACATAATCGAAACGAACGAATCCCATATCTCTTAAGGAAATTAGACGAAGGAAAAGATATCGCCCTCGTTAGTGATGCAGGGATGCCGGCAATTTCCGACCCAGGCTATGAACTTGTCCAAGCGACGATTAAAAAAGACCTATCTGTTATCGTTTTACCCGGAGCAAATGCAGCAATTACAGCTTTAGTCGGTTCTGGTTTACCGACGGAGCAATTTTTATTCATCGGGTTCTTGCCTCGGAGGAAAAAAGAACAAAAAGAGTTGCTCGAACGTTTGCAACGGAAAAAAGCGACCCTCATTTTATACGAATCTCCCCATCGAGTCGCTCAAACTTTACATAGGATTGCTCAATTCTTTGGTAAACGACGGGTGGCCCTTGCTCGAGAACTTACGAAAGTGTACGAACAGTACATTCGTGGTACCGTTGAAGAAGTTAAAGATTGGGTAGAAAACAATCCAGTACGTGGTGAATGTGTTCTTGTAATTGAGGGAAATGCGGAGGCGGAGTTAAAGGTAGGGCATTGGTGGGAAGAGCTTTCGATTGTAGAACATGTTGCGCATTATGAAAAAGAAACGGGACTCCCCCATAAAGAAGCAATGCGAAAAGTTGCTCAAGATCGTAAACTTTCACGTCGCGACGTATATGAAGCAATTCATGTGAAAAAGGATGATTAATAACTTTTTAAAATTAAAAAACTTGCTTACACGTAGCGTATAAGCAAGTTAGAACATGTAAAAGTAAAGTATAGAATTAATTGTAAGGGTTAGTAAAATCAATGAATCTTGTAAACTATTTCTTCTTACACGTCGAAATGTTTACTAATTTCATCTACTAACTCTTTTGCACCTTCTGGGCTAAGTACAATCTTCCCGTTAGCTAGGGCAAGATTTTCTTTCGTATTTTCGCCCGTAATATGGCATGCCATATTCGGTACATACTTTTTCAAAATAATTTGATCCCCGTCGATATAGATCTCGATCGCATCCTTTTCTTTAATGCCTAGGGATCTTCTCAATTCAATTGGAATGACGACTCTACCTAGTTCGTCTACTTTTCTAACCATGCCAGTAGATTTCATAATATAAACTTTGTCTCCTTTCCTTTTATTTTCTCCCTTTTTTTCTTTCTATATAATGTTGGGAGAAAATGAAAAGTTTATAATATTTGTATTTATAATGTAATTAAAACATTGAATAGAATGATTGTAAAGTGAAAACTTCACAAGTAAATGACTATTTATTCAATAAATGTAAAAGTGTCTATTAATTAAGTAAATATGTATTCACACATTTCTGACTTCTAGGTAATAAAATAATATTATTGAAATCTATTAATATTATATATCATTTAACCGTAAATGTCATTTTATAGGACCTTCAACCTCAAATTGTCAATCTTAATGTGCAATTAGGGTTCAATAAAGATTATAGAGGGAAAAGTATGCACGAAAACGAATGAGGCTAAGCTAGAGATAATCATCGATAGATCAAGTCAGACAATCGTCTTTATACTTTCTTATTTCAATAAACATCGTTACAATAGTACGTAGCGAATAGTAATGAAAGAAGGAGTTAATGGAATGGGAACAAAAAAAGAGACATTTTACATTACGACACCGATTTATTATCCGAGTGGCGATTTACACATCGGACATGCCTATTCAACTGTTGCTGGGGATGCGATTGCTCGGTATAAACGGATGCGAGGTTACGACGTTCGTTATTTAACTGGAACAGATGAACACGGACAAAAAATTCAACAAGCAGCGGAAGAGCAAGGTAAAGAACCGCAACAATATTTAGATGAAATTGTCGCAAACATCCAACAGCTTTGGAAAAAGTTAAAAATTACGAACGATGATTTTATCCGTACGACGGAAGAACGACATAAAAAAGTAGTTGAGAAAATCTTCGCCCAATTATTAGAACAAGGCGACATTTATTTAGATGAGTATGAAGGCTGGTATTGTATTTCTTGTGAGTCTTTTTTCACTGAGACCCAGTTAGATGAAGGCACTTGTCCCGACTGTGGAAAAAACGTCGAGAAGGTAAAAGAAGAATCCTACTTTTTCAAAATGAGTAAGTATGTGGACCGTTTAATCCAGTACTACAAAGACCATCCAGATTTTATTCAGCCAGAAAGCCGTAAAAATGAAATGTTAAATAACTTTCTATTACCGGGCCTTGAAGATTTAGCCGTATCTCGAACGACTTTCGATTGGGGAATTAAAGTTCCTGGTAATCCAAAACACGTTATTTACGTTTGGATCGATGCACTAACAAACTATATCACAGCATTAGGCTATGGTACCGATGACGACTCCTTGTTTAAACGGTATTGGCCCGCAGACGTTCATATTATGGCGAAGGAAATCGTACGATTCCATACGATTTATTGGCCGATTATTTTAATGGCGCTCGATTTACCTCTACCGAAGAAAGTGTTCGCACACGGTTGGATTTTAATGAAAGACGGTAAAATGTCCAAATCGAAAGGAAACGTTATCGACCCGAACGTCCTCATCGACCGTTACGGACTCGATGCACTTCGTTATTATTTACTACGGGAAGTTCCGTTTGGACAAGATGGAGTATTTACACCGGAAGGCTTTGTCGAGCGAATTAATTACGATTTAGCAAATGACTTAGGAAACTTACTAAATCGTACGGTTGCGATGATTAGTCAATACTTCGATGGTGAAATTCAACATTTTAAAGCTGGTGAAACTGAAGTTGACGTCGAGTTAGAAAAATTCATTGCAGAAACGATCGCAAAGGTCGAGGAAGCGATGGATGAAATGCAATTTTCCGTTGCGTTAGGTGCAATATGGGAACTTATTAGTCGTACGAATAAATATATCGATGAAACAGAGCCGTGGATTTTAGCAAGAGAGGAAGCAAAGCGCGAACGTCTCGGCAATGTGATGGCTCATTTAGCTGAGTCATTACGAATTATTTCCATTTTACTTCAGCCTTTCTTAACCGAAGCACCGAAGGAGATTTGTCGACAGCTCGGTATTACAGATAAAGCATTACAGACTTGGGATAGTATGAAAACGCTCGGTCAAATTGAAACCGGAACGAAAGTAGAAAAAGGTGAACCAATATTCCCACGTCTAGAGATGGGAGAAGAAATCGAAACAATTAAATCGATGATGACACCGGGCGTACAAGAAGATAAGTTAGAGACTAAAGATGAAATCGTCTACGATGATTTCGCAAAGCTCGATTTACGTGTCGGTGAAATTGTTCAAGCTAGTAAAATGAAAAATGCGGATAAATTATTAAAGTTACAAGTCGATTTAGGAAAAGAAAAACGTCAAATCGTCTCAGGTATAGCAGAGTTTTATGAGCCAAAACAATTAATCGGTCAAAAAGTAGTTTGTGTCGTAAACTTAAAACCAGTTAAACTACGGGGCGAAATGTCCGAAGGTATGATTTTGTCAGGTGAAGGACCAGACGGAACGTTAGCCCTTGCAACAGTAGCTAAAGATTTACCGAACGGTTCGATCGTTGAATAAATAGAAGGGTCGCGTTCGCAAACAAGCGAAGCCGACCCTTTCTTATTTATAAAGGAAGGAGAGATTCGTTTGTTATTCGATACTCACGTGCATTTAAATGCTCGTCAATTTATGGAAGACCGAGATGAAGTGATTGCTCGGGCTTTTGAACAAGGGGTAAAATATATGGTCGTCGTCGGCTTTAATGATGAGACGATTCCTTTAGCGATTGATATTGCGGAAGAATACGAGACAATTTATGCTGCGGTTGGTTGGCATCCCGTCGATGCAATCGATTTTCGTGATACACATTACGAGTATATAAAGGAATTAAGTAACCATGAAAAAGTCGTTGCCATCGGTGAGATGGGCTTAGACTACCATTGGGATACTTCGCCGAAAGATATCCAGGAACGAGTGTTTCGAAGACAAATTCAATTAGCGAAGGAAGTAAACTTACCAATTATTATTCATAATCGAGAAGCAACGGAAGATGTGTTACGGATTCTAAAAGAAGAAAATGCTGCAGAAATCGGTGGGATTATGCATTGTTACAGTGGAACTGTAGACCAAATAAAACCGTGTCTTGATATGAATTTTTATCTTTCTCTTGCTGGGCCCGTTACATTTAAAAATGCAAAAGAAGCAAAAGAGGTCGCAACACATATCCCTTTAGATCGATTATTAATTGAAACGGATGCCCCGTATTTAGCTCCTCACCCATACCGAGGGAAACGAAATGAGCCAGCTTATGTTACAAAAGTTGCAGAAACAATTGCAGAGCTTCGTGGGTTGGATTACGACGAAGTTTGTCGTATAACGACTGAAAATGCTCTAGCAATCTACCGTATAAATCAATAGTTTATGGACATAATGATAGTTAACAGCAGGATAGGCTAAAATCCTATCCTGTTTTTTTATTTAGTTGGCATTGTTACAGGAGGGAATATATGGAAGTGAAATGTAAACGAATTGTAAAGGTCCCGTAACCGATTTGATTTTGACTTACATGATGATGGTTTCTATAATGGGAAAAGTGTGAGGAGGCAAGATAATGAGAAACTTACTGAAGCCGTTGCTTGCAGTTAAATCTAGAAAGGGATACTCCATTATAACTGCAGTAATGGTGACGCTGTTCTCAGCATGGATTGTCTTCGATGCGACGAAAGTAAAAGTCGTCATAGCGAACGATGACGATGTACAAACAGTTAAGACGCATGGAAGTACAGTAGCTGATCTCTTAGATGAAGCAGGTATCCATGTTGGAGAGCACGACTATCTATCACATCATCAAGACACAAAATTGACAGACGGGATGGAAATTGTATATAAACAAGCAGAAAAAATTCAACTAACTGTTGATGGGAATACAGAAACGCACTATACGATAGAAGATACAGTGGGGGAATTTTTCAGTTCGATTGATTTTGAATTAGGAACTTACGATGTCAGTTCCCACGACGAAGATGAGGCGATTGAAGCCGATATGGAGATAAACGTTAAAAAAGCCTTTGAAATCGAAGTAGTTGATGGTAAAGATAAAGACACATTTTGGACAATCGAGCAAACGGTCGAACAATTTTTAGAAGAAAATAATATTACCTTAAACAAATTAGATAAAGTAAAACCAAAAAAAAATAAAGTCATTACAAAAGATACGAAGTTAGAAATTACTAGAATTGTAGAAAAAGAAAAAGTAGTTGAAGAAGCAATTGCCTTTGAAACAGTCGAGGAAAAAGATGCTTCATTAGAAAAAGGTAAGAAAAAAGTAACCAAAGAAGGTAAAGATGGTTTGGCGAAAGTTACGTACAAAATAACGAAAGAAAATGGTAAAGAAGTAGATCGAGAGGTAATCGAAGAAGAAATATTAGAAAAACCGGTAAAACAAATTGTAAAAGTAGGAACAAAAGAGCCAGCCACACCTTCCGCTAGCGGAATGCCCGCAGGAAGCGGAGAAGTACTAACGATGGAAGCAACTGGTTACGGAAGAGACTGTGCTGGTTGTTCCGGAATTACAGCAACAGGTATTGACATACGTAACAATCCAAACATTAAAGTAATTTCCGTCGACCCAAACGTAATACCGTTAGGTTCAAAAGTCTGGGTGGAAGGCTACGGTGTTGCGATTGCAGGAGATACCGGTGGTGCGATTAAAGGGAATCGTATCGATGTATTACTTCCATCGGAGGCTTACGCTGCCCAACATTGGGGTCGTCGCACTGTACAAGTTAAAATTTTAAACTAATCTTTTCAATACTCCTAGCCTATTTTAGGCAGGAGTATTTTTTATTTCCTTATACTTAGTATATGATAGAAGATAGCCTATTCGTATTATATGAATAGGTTAGCAACTTTATGATAAAAAGAGGTTTTCAAATGAGAATTAGAGAAGTAATCGTCGTAGAAGGAAAAAATGATACTCATAAAGTAAAACAAGCAGTAGAAGCTGATACAATCGAAACTCAAGGAGCAGGAATGACGCAAGAAACGATTGCAAAAATTAAATTAGCTCAAAAAAAGCGTGGTGTTATCGTTCTGACAGATCCGGATTTTGCAGGGGAACAACTGCGCCGAAGAATCAATCATTATGTACCTGGATGTAAACATGCTTATATATCGAAATATCAAGCGTTACCAGGGCGAATCGGCTCAAGTGTCGGTGTAGAACATGCAACTATAGAAGCGATTCGTGAAGCATTGCGAAATGTGCAAACGACGGAAACAGCTAAAAAGTCTGATATTACAAAAAAAGATTTACTAAAATATAACTTAATCGGTACACCAGAGGCAAAAGAACGACGTGAGCGCCTTGGTGAAAGGTTGCATATCGGGTATGCTAATGGAAAGCAATTACTTCAACGTTTACACCTTTTTAATATTTCACGTAATGAATTAAAAGAAGCGATGATGCATATACTAGAAAGAGGGAAGGAACATGACTGAACGTTATATAGCTACACCCCGACGCACGAAGGAAATTTTAGAAACATATAATTTTGCTTTTAAGAAAAGTTTAGGACAAAATTTTTTAATCGACTTAAACATATTAGAACAAATTGTAGATTATGCCGAAATTGACGCTTCTGTCGGTGTTATAGAAGTGGGGCCAGGAATCGGTTCGTTAACGGAACAAATAGCCTTACGAGCAAAAAAGGTCGTCGCTTATGAAATTGACCAACGTCTACTGCCGATTTTAAATGATACGCTAGCTACCTATTCTAATATAGAGGTAGTCAATAAGGACATATTGGACGTTTCTTTAGAAGAAGATATTAATACTTATCTTTCCGATTGCTCAAGGATACACTTAGTCGCCAATTTGCCTTATTATGTAACAACACCGATTTTAATGCACGTCTTACAAACGAGTCCCTCTATTGATCATATAACAGTTATGTTGCAAAAAGAAGTAGCTGAGCGAATGCAAGCAAAGCCAAATAGCAAAACGTACGGTTCACTTTCAATAGCGGTACAGTATTATACAAAACCAAAAATCGTAATGGATGTACCAAAAACAGTCTTTATACCTCAACCGAACGTAACCTCAAGTGTACTTACATTAAGACGACTTACAAAACCCCCGGTAAGGGTAAAAGATGAATCGTTCTTTTTTGAGGTCGTGCAAGCGAGCTTCGCCCATCGACGTAAAACGATTCGAAACAATTTAATTGCTCATTTTAAGAATAAACTAGACCGAGATGAAATTTTAACTGCATTAAAAGAAGCGGAGATAACTCCGGATAGTCGTGCTGAATCCTTAACAATTGAACAATTCGCTCATTTGACTACAGCCTTAGAAGGCTTTAATTGAAGCGACTTTACTGCTAAAAATAGGCTCGTTTCCAATTGTTTATCTGTTGACAATTGCTATAATGCTGATATAATAGAAATTTTATTTGACTTAAAAACAAGCCTGTGCTACAATAGAGTACAGTGAGGTGGGTCCTAGTGAAAACAATAAGAGAAATTAAGCAAGGTCTAGAGGAGCAAATCGGTAAGCGCCTTAGACTAACAGCGAATGGAGGGCGCCGTCGAACGATTATTCGTTCCGGCGTATTGTCAGAAACGTACCCTTCAGTCTTTGTTGTCGAACTAGACAAGGATGAGAACGCCTTTGAACGCGTCTCGTACAGCTATGCAGATGTGTTAACAGAGACAGTAGAACTTCAGTTTTTAGACGATAAATAAAATACAGCTTAGAGGGATGGCGAACAGTTTTAGACTGTTCGTCCTTTTATTTTTAGTATTGCTATACTGAATTATAAATACTCGTGTTAAAAAGTAACAGAATTACGGTTACGAATGTACATATACTAAAGGTGTCGTAAAAAATCTCATGGCTGAAGGGAGATGTTCTTTCATGGCGAGGCGACGTGGGGTAATGTCCGAACAATTGAAAGAAGAAATTGCCAAAGAGTTAGGATTTTACGACACAGTGCAAAAGGAAGGCTGGGGCGGAATTAAAGCACGCGATGCTGGTAATATGGTAAAGCGTGCAATCGAAATGGCGGAGGAACGACTCCGTTCGGAACAAAACCGATCATAACGTACTGAGATGCACGGGCGTATTCGCTCGTGCATTTTTTTAGTAAAAATTTATATAAAAAATATAAAAAATATAAAAAATATAGATGAATTAAATGAAAAGCATCTGCTTCATCTGTTATGATAAGGCAAGGGAGGGATTACAAGCGTGGAAAAAATGAAGGAACAATTAGAAACCTTTCAAAATGTAAGTAAACGTTTTATTATTACAATCGTATCGTTAATCGTCCTTGTGGCGATCTTAGTTACAGCTTTTCGAATTGCGACAAACTATATATGGATGGATAGTATTGATTTCAGCTCCGTATATACGACTATCTTATATAGCAAGGTAACAATTGGAGCAACCGGATTTGTTTTATTTTTCATCCTTACTTTTATTACGTTATATGTCATTCGTTACAGCTATACGAAACATTTTGCCCCTGGCCAACTTCCGGGCATCGTTAGTAGTAACCGTATGGCTCTTTCTTTAATTGTTGTTATAAGTATATTTATCGGCTTGGTTGGAAGTTCGATTGTACAAAGTATCGGCTGGGAGCCGGTGTTAAAATTTTTGAACTACGAATCTTTTAACATAAGGGATCCATACTTTGGTAAAGACGTTTCATTTTATATGTTCGTGTTACCTTTTATTCAATTTATTATTTACACTTTGTTGAATGTGTTTATTTTCTTCTTAATTGTGCAACTTGTCGCTTATTCTGTATTTCAAATGTATAGACAGAGTAAACCAGCGCAAATTCATCTTGCCAGCACTTTTGGGGTTATTGGCTTATTGTTAGCTAGCATTCACCTATTAGGCCGTTATCAGACTTTGCTTTCGAATCAAGTGAATTTATTTCAAAAAAGTGTCGTTCATGGTTTAAGTTATACCGATCACCTCATAAA
>CALGOZ010000018.1 GCA_937960785.1 uncultured Pseudogracilibacillus sp. | reverse complement strand
TACCCGTGAGAGCACTCCACTGGGTAAGTTGAAGCGCTGTTGTATGTTGACTTACCCGTGAGAGCACTCCACTGGGTAAGTTAAAATGCTGTTGTATGTTGACTTACTCGGTAGAGCACTCCAATGAGTAAGTTAAAATGCTGTTGTATGTTGACTTACTCGGTAAAGTGCTCCACTGTGTAAGTTGAAATACTTTTGTGCATTGACTTACCTGGTGAGGCTTTCCCGTGAGTAAGATGAACTGTTGTTTCTCATTAACTTACTCGGTAGAGCACTCCAATGAGTAAGTTGAAACGATTTTGTAGGTGGACTTACACAGTAGAAACGCCGGCTGGGTAAGTCTAAACGGATTCCTCTACTAACTTACTCAGAGAGGGCCACACTAGCAAATATCACTGCTAACTTACTCAGCAGAGGGCCACACTAGCAAATATCACTGCTAACTTACTCAGCAAAAGATCCAGTCAATTAAGCTTAAATAGATATCACACTTAATTTAACCACAATTAGTAAGCAATAAAGTTTTTACGTGTAAAATTTACTCGAGGAGAAGGTTGTTAAAGTATTTTCTTACAAATTTCCTCGGCTAGTCAATGAAACGGAAGGTTTAAAGCAATTTTTTCAATGCATCAACTAAATAAAACCACTTCCTCAAGGTTTTTTGCTGAGTTTTGTCCCAGCCTCTTCTTTTTCATCTTTTTTCACTTACAATTATCTTTGAGTGCGGACCGCATACACTAAATCTAGCTTTTCTTCGATTTCAGGTGTGTTGGAAGGCACAGCACATACGAAGTTTTACTTTTCTTCGATTTCAATATCTTGACACATCTAGATTGAATTTTTTATAAAATAACGAAGGACTGAATACCTCCACATAGGAGAAAATCAGTCCTTTCTTTTAATTAAGGCTAGTTTATCATAGTTTTTTACTATAAATATTTTTTAATATCTTCTACTCGGTCAGTTCGTTCCCAAGTTAAATCTAAATCGTTTCGACCAAAATGACCGTAAGCTGCCGTCTGACGATAAATTGGCCGACGTAAATCCAATGTTTCGATTATCCCTGCTGGACTTAAATCGAATTCTTTATGAATAATCTCGACAATTTCTTGATCAGAAATCGCCCCTGTACCAAAGGTGTCTACTGAAATAGATACTGGTTGGGCCACGCCGATAGCATAAGCAATTTGTACTTCTAACTTGCGTGCTACACCTGCGGCGACTAAGTTTTTGGCAACATAACGGGCAGCGTAAGCAGCTGAACGATCTACTTTTGTCGGATCTTTTCCACTGAATGCTCCCCCACCGTGATGGGCATAACCGCCATAGGAATCGACGATAATTTTCCTACCGGTTAAACCTACATCCCCTTGAGGACCGCCGATAACAAAACGCCCTGATGGATTAACATAATACTTTGTCTCATCATCTAATAAAGATTCCGGAACAATTGGTTTAATAACGTGTTCAATTATATCTTTATGAATCATTTCTTGAGTTACCTCTGGATGATGTTGTGTTGATACGACGATGGCGTCGACCCGTAATGGACGATCGTCTTCATCGTATTCAACGGTTACTTGGGTCTTCCCGTCTGGACGTAAATAAGTTAATGTGCCATTTTTACGGACGTCGGCTAACCGTTTAGCTAATTTGTGTGCTAAATCAATAGGCAATGGCATTAGTTCTTCTGTCTCATCGCAAGCATACCCAAACATTAATCCTTGGTCACCAGCACCGAGAGTTTTTTCAACTTTTCCCTCACGAGTCTCTAATGCAACATCGACACTGCTTGCAATATCCGGAGACTGCTCATCGATCGAAGTTAACACAGCACAAGTTTCTGCATCGAAGCCGTACTTTGCCCTTGTATAACCAATTTCTTTTACTGTATCTCGAACGATTGCTGGAATATCGACATAAGTCGATGTCGTAATTTCTCCAGCAACAAGTACAAGCCCTGTAGTGACGGTCGTTTCACAAGCAACCCGGGCTTCTGGATCACTTTTGTAAATCTCATCTAAAATTGCATCGGATATTTGGTCACTCATTTTATCCGGATGACCTTCCGTTACAGATTCTGAAGTAAATAAACGACGATTTTTCTTCAATGTAAAGCCTCCTAAATATAGTACATTTTACGGAGCTCTTAAAAGTTAGAGTAGGATATTGCAAACAAAATAATATATAATAGCTCGCACAAGACTACGACATTTACATAGTCATTGTCGATGATTGTTCCTTATATTATTTGCGTTGCAACAATAAAAAAGCCTTTCCTACACGAGGAAAGGAAAAAGGCCAACCTTTCACTCTTATTGTTCAAGGTAAATTACCTTGCATCAGGTGAGCACCTTTTCACATTGTGTGATGGTTGCTGGGCTTCCTCGGGTCTGTCCCTCCACCAACTCTAAATAAGAGAATCCCCTAAATTATTACACCCTTAAAGTATTAATTTAATTATGCTTATTATTATTTATCTTAATGGATTTAAAATTGCTTAATTATTTAACGGTAGTATAACAAGGATTACTTCTTAAAGCAAACAACTTACAACAACGCTTTATATGGAAAATATGCGCAAATCGATTATCTTTAGTATAGTAATTAATAATTAAAACCTTTAATAGTATGCTAGTTTGCCTAAAGTTATTTTCTAAGGATCACCTATATAATTTTACATCACTTCTATGTAGGGTGAAGTATAGTAATATATACCATGTGAGATAACCATTTTATTTTGTACTATCGAAAATATTTGTTAAAATATATTTAATTTCTGAGATAAATGCGATATTCTATCACTATCTTTGTGAGAAGTTTCACTAAACTGTAACTTTTGTGTATAATTTAATAGAAAGAATGACATATTTAATAGGTATTATTAAACCTAATATGTTATACTATATAAAAAATATTGAGTAATTCAGGAAAAAGGATGGATAGAGTAATGAGTATGACAGCAAAATCAACTGCACCCGAAAAGTTTGCAAATCACCCGAATTTGCATAACAATTTATCAGTTCCTTTACTTGTTGAGAAGTTTTTATCACGAAATGAAGGTGTATTAACTGCTACTGGTGCTGTTCGCGCCACAACAGGTAAATATACAGGACGCTCTCCTAATGATCGTTTCATCGTTCGTGATGAGATTACTGAAAACACGGTTGATTGGGGTTCTGTAAACCAGCCGATTGATGAAGATTCTTTCGAAAAACTTTATAAAAAAGTAGTCGATCATCTCAACTCAAAGGATGAACTTTTCTCATTTAAAGGTTTCGCTGGTGCGGACAAAAAATATCAACTCGATGTGCAAGTAATTAACGAATATGCATGGCACAACTTATTCGCTCGCCAGCTTTTCATCGCACCTACAGAAGAAGAATTACAAGAGCATGACACAGCCTTTACAGTATTAGCAGCTCCGACATGTAAAGCTGATCCGGAAGTTGACGGAACAAACTCAGAAACCTTTATCGTTATTTCTTTCAAAGAACGAGTTATCTTAATCGGTGGAACTGAATACGCTGGAGAAATCAAAAAGTCCATTTTCTCTGTAATGAACTACTTGCTTCCACAGGAAAACGTCTTATCCATGCACTGTTCAGCTAACGTCGGTAAGGAGGGTGACGTCGCCCTATTCTTCGGTTTATCTGGAACAGGAAAAACGACATTATCGGCTGACCCATATCGTAAGTTAATTGGTGATGATGAACACGGATGGAGTCCTAACGGTGTATTTAATATCGAAGGTGGATGCTACGCGAAGTGTGTCGACTTATCTGAAGAAAAAGAACCACAAATTTATAATGCAATCCGTTTCGGTTCAGTCTTAGAAAACGTCGTAGTCGATGAAGATACTCGTGAGCCAGATTATTCAGATACATCCTTAACAGAAAACACTCGTGCTGCCTATCCATTAGAGAGTATCGATAACATCGTTACACCAAGCGTTGCAGGTCACCCGAATACAATTATTTTCTTAACAGCAGATGCTTCTGGTACATTACCGCCAATCAGTAAATTAACGAAAGAACAAGCAATGTACCATTTCTTAAGTGGATATACAAGTAAGTTAGCTGGAACTGAACGAGGCATTACAGATCCTGAACCAGCTTTCTCAGCTTGCTTTGGCTCACCGTTTTTACCACTTTCACCGGATAAATATGCTGATATGCTCGGTGAAAAAATTGATCAGTTTAACGCGAACGTATTCCTCGTTAACACTGGTTGGACCGGTGGACCATATGGTGTAGGTGAGCGTATGCAACTGTCCTATACGCGAGCAATGATTACTGCAGCTCTTGAAGGTGAGTTAAATAAAGTCGAAACAATTGTCGATGACATCTTCGGCTTACACATCCCAGCTCACGTTCCAGGAGTACCAGATGAGGTACTCGTTCCAAGAAATACTTGGGAAGATAAAGAAGCTTATGATGAACAAGCGAAAAAGCTCGCTCGTGAATTCCATAAGAACTTTGAAAAGTTCGAAAATGCAAGCGACGAAATTAAAGCTGCAGGACCAACATATAAATAAAATCAATTCACAGAAGTGCAAACGATATATTGTTTGTACTTCTTTTTTTATTTTAAAACTACAAATCCAATCCTAAGAACGATATGCTTCTTTTAAAAGCTATTCTCAGAAAGGCCCTCTTATTTACATTCCTCTACTCTTTTAAGCCGACAAAAGAAATTAAGTTACATTTCTAATAGTTGTCCTATATTTTAACTTAAAAGCTACTTAATAGAACATAATCCACCTGAATTTAACTATTTAAATTAAAAATTGCCTTTTATGGCGAGATAAACCTCCCAATGTCCAACAAAGTTCAAACAATAAATACAGTAAAAAACTCCCTTACTTACTTCTTTCACTCTGTTTAGGTTCTTATTTTTAGCACAAATTATGGCAAGTGTGCATACGCTATTGTTGATTAAGGAACTTTGAAAGGAGCAGTAGATTGAAGAGATTTACCTTAATAAGTTTTCTATTCATTTGTTCAATGCTTATGCTTATTGCTTGTCAAAGCTCTGGTAAAACGAAAATAACCTTAGCCGAAGTAACTCGTTCCGTATTTTATACACCACAATATGTTGCCTTAGAAAAAGGATTCTTTGAAGAAGAAGGATTAGAAGTAGATTTACAAACGACTTGGGGCGGTGATAAAACGATGACAGCTCTACTTTCGGATCACGCAGATATTGCCCTTGTCGGTTCCGAAACTTCAATTTACGTTCATTCCCAAGATGCAACGGATCCAATCATTAACTTCACTCAATTAACTCAAACAGATGGCACATTTTTAGTTGCAAAAGAACCCGTCCCCGAATTTAGCTGGGATGATTTACGTGATGAAGTTTTCCTAGGGCAACGTAAAGGTGGCATGCCCCAGATGGTAGGTGAACATGTGCTTAAAAAACACGGTGTCGATCCACATGGTGACTTAAAAGAATTAATTCAGCATATCGACTTTGCAAATATTCCAAGTGCCTTCGTTTCAGGTGATGCAAAATTTGTCCAGCTTTTTGAACCAACTGCTAGCGTTTTTGAACAAGAGGGAAAAGGGCATGTAATTGCTTCTTTTGGTGAAGCATCGGGAATTATCCCATATACAGTATATATGACAAAAGAAAGTCGTCTAGCCGAAGATAGAGATATGATTTACCGGTTTACTCGAGCAATTTATAAAGCCCAAAAATGGGTTCGGGAAACCGACGCTGCCGAAATAGCCGAAGTTGTCGCTCCTTATTTTGAAGATTCGACAATCGAGATTTTAACCTCTTCGATTGAGCGTTACAAAGAGCAGGAGTCTTTCGCCTTTGATCCGCTTTTATCGAAAGAAGCTTGGGATAATTTATTACACATTATGGATGAAGCCGGAGAATTACCAGGGGATGCACCTTATGATGAGCTTGTCGAAACAGATATTGCTAAGCAAGTAATATCTGAAGTTGATGGTGAATAAAATAGCCCGAAGATTGGAAGGTGTGTAATATAAATGGCTTTTTTAAAGTTAAAGAACGTATCCCATCATTACTTTACACCATCGGGTTATACGAAAGCCTTAGAAGATGTGAATTTTTCTGTAGAAAAAGGAGAATTTGTATCAATTATCGGCCCGAGTGGTTGTGGCAAGTCTACGATTCTTTCATTAATTGCTCGCCTACTTGAACAGACGAATGGAACGATAACTCTTGATGGTGAACCGTTAACAGAGACGACAACTGAAGTTGGGTATATGTTACAACAGGATTATTTATTCCCATGGAAGACAATCTTTAATAACATTCTACTCGGTCCAAAAATACAAAAACAAATAACTTCTGAAACTATTCGTCAAGCCCGAAAACTATTAAACGACGTACAGCTATCGCATACAGAAAATGACTATCCTACTTCATTATCGGGAGGTATGCGTCAACGGGTCGCCCTTGTGCGTACTTTAATGACTGATCCTGAAATTCTACTCTTCGATGAACCCTTCTCAGCATTAGATTACGTTACAAAACTTCAGTTAGAAAACGTCGTCCATAAACTAATGAAAACGTATCGTAAAACAGTGATCCTCGTCACTCACGACATTGCTGAAGCGATTTCGATGAGCGATCGAATCTTCTTAATGGGTACGTCTCCAGGATCAATTAAAAAAACTTTTGTCATTCCTGATGTGCTACGGCGTATCGAACCGTTTTACGTTCGGCGGCATGAGGATTATCGGCCACTATTTGATGAAATTTGGCACGAATTTCAGCAAACTGATGCAATGAAAGAAGGTGCAACTAATGAAGCAAACAAAGGATAAGGTGATGTATAAACAATATTTACGTAAAAGACGTCGCCGACGTCAATGGATTATTACGACACAAATTGTAATTTTAATCATGCTAATTTTTCTTTGGGAATATACGAGTAAACATCATATAATCGATCCGTTAATTTTTAGTTCCCCAACAAAAGTAATGCAATTACTCGGTGAAAAATTTGTTGATGGAACATTTCTTCCGCATTTGCAGTATACTATTTTCGAAACGATTTTAGGATTTATTTTAGGTACGGTTGGTGGAATTGTAATCGCTTCGATTCTTTGGTCCTCCACACGCCTTGCTGAAATTATCGATCCTTATCTCGTAGTATTAAATGCAATGCCTAAAGTCGCTCTTGGCCCGATGATTATCGTTGCAATTGGACCCGGAATGTTTTCGATTATCGTAATGGGAGCAATTATATCGATCATTATAACAACAATTGTTGTCTACACTGCCTTTAATGAAGTGAATCCTAACTATCTTGCTGTTGTCCGGAGTTTCGGTGCATCGCGTTTTACGTGCTTTAAAGAAGTTGTATTTCCAGCTACAATTCCAACTATGATTTCAACTTTAAAAGTAAATGTTGGCCTCAGTTGGGTTGGAATTATTGTCGGTGAATTTCTTGTATCAAATCAAGGTCTCGGCTATTTAATTATATACGGTTTTCAAACCTTTGATTTTACACTAGTGATGGCTAGCTTAGTCGTGATTGCCCTTCTTGCGGCGATGATGTATGTGCTAGTCGAACGATTGGAACAACTTTTAATTAAACGGTTAAAATAATAGCTAACAGCTAAAAACTAAAATACTCTGTATAAATTAATTAGCTGTTTACAAAAAGACGGTAACAAGCATTTTTGCTTAGAATACCGTCTTCCTTCTTTGTCAATCTTGTGATGTGACTTTATTTAAAAACTTTTTCTCAATGAAATCGAGACTACGAACAAGTACTTCATCTTTCATCATAAAACTAAATTGTTCATTACTTTTTATATTCGCTGGTAATTGTTCTAACAAAACTGGTCCTTCAGTTTCGTAATAATGAGCTTGGTCTAACAACTTATCAATTTCGGCAAAATATACATTTTTAATAATTTGGCCAGCTTTACCTGCCACGAAATATTGAGCGACATAACGTAACGTTTTAATTTCCGCTCCTGTTTCTTCCATCACTTCTCGGTAAGCAGCTTCTTCGGCAGTTTCGCCTCGTTCTACTTTTCCCCCAGGAAATTCTATTCCACGAGTACGATGTTTCGTAAGTAACCATTTTCCTTCATAATAACAAATAACCCAGACATGTTTTGGATTTTTTGAAAAAGGTTCTTTGTCGAAGGATAACTTTACCTCATTGCGATAAAAATCAGTAAACGTATAAATCATCTATCACAACTACCTTCTACATAATCTAATTTTATTGTAGCGTAATTCAGTTGTTTTGAAAATACGTTTACGTACGTTTCGAATCTAAGGAACGATCTTTTAATACTCCGGTTGTCTCAATATACATTTTCGTTTGCTCATCACCAATCCTATAAATAAGTTCTAAAGCATCGGTAAAAGCAGCATCATAACGGTCGTTCGGTAAGTCCCGGTGATAAGGTTCAAAGGGAATATGCGAACGCCAGTAAGCAGAACGATCCGCATCGTCTACTTTGTTTAATAACCGGCGAAGCTCCTGCACCTCATCCTCGGTTGCATGAATCGTATAATGATGGTTATTTTGAAACTTTATTTGAGAAATTTCTCGCGATTGCATATTTACATAATACGTTTTTCGGTCCATGTAATCGTACCCTCCTTATAAATTATAACTTTCTATTTATTAAGATGGACGATTACATCGATTATCATGTATAAATGTTTATTTTTTTATCCTGTTATATCTTACGTAATTTCTCAGCTAAGCGATGGCGCATTACTTTATTTGAAGCATTACGTGGTAATTTATCCATGAAAATTATTTGTTTCGGAACTTTATAACTAGCTATACGTTGTTTTGCAAAAGATATAAGGGTATCGCCTTCAATATTATCGCTTACGACAACGAAAGCAACCGGCACTTGGCCCCACTCTTCATCCTCTTTACCAACGACCGCTACATCTTTTACTACTTCATGGGCTAAAAGAGCTTGTTCTACTTCTGAAGGATAAATATTTTCACCACCAGAAATGATTAAATCGGTCCGCCGATCGACGACATATAAAAATCCATCCTCGTCGATATAACCTAAATCACCAGTAAGAAACCAACCTTCATTAAAGGCACGTTTATTTTCTTCTTGTAATTGATCATAACCGTGGAATACCATCGGACCTTTTACGATAATTTCACCAACTCCTTCAGTATCTGGCTTATGGATTTTAATTTGGGCAGGAAATAATGGTTTCCCCGCTGAACCTAGCTTTTTTCGGGCATAAGTTTTACTTAATGTCGCTATCTGTGAACTTGTCTCTGTCATACCATAAGATTGAAAGAGTGGAATTTCTAACTGTTCTACTTTCTGTAATAAGGGTTCTGGAACACTTCCACCACCAAGTAAAATACAGCGGACAGACGACGGTAACTTACGGTCTTCTAACTTTTGAGTTAAATCCTTTAACATTACTGTAACTAAAGATGCAATTGTCACTTTTTTATTTATAAAAGCATCAAGTAACTGGTCCTGGTCGTACTTTTCCATAAAGTAAACAGTCATTCCATACATGACGCTTCGGATTAAAATCGATAAACCTCCTACGTGAAAAAGGGGTAATGTTAGTAACCATTTATCATGGTCATGTAGACCGAGATTTAACACTGAACCTACAGCACTCCACCAATGATTACCGTAAGTATGTAATACAGCTTTAGGAGCACCGGTTGTCCCCGATGTGAACATCATCGTAAAAGGATCTTCTAAATTGATCTCTGTATTAAGGGCAATATTAGCTTCTTCTAATCCGTTGATTTCATGGAATGTTGTCGTATGAGTAAAAGCTAAATCCTTTTCTTCCTGTAAACTTTCGGTTGTAATTAATAGTTTAGCTTCTGATCGATTTAATTGATCCGTTAACTCATATGAAGTCAATCGGGTATTTAATAATACGACAATCGCTCCTAGATAACTTAACGCATGAATCGCATAAATCATTTCCAACTTGTTGTTCGATAATAAAGCGATGCGAGTGCCTTTTTCAATAGGGAAATTAGCTAATTTACGAGCAAAGCTTTCACTATTTCTTTGTAACTCCTGAAATGTTAACTTTAAACCTTCCGGGTCTTCAATAGCTACTTTTTCAGGATGTAACGAGGCTTGCTTCGATAACCAGTGAGGTATTTCATTGTTTGTTCTCAAGTTTCTTCCCTCCTAAGCTCGTATTTTATTGTATCATGTTTTTTATCCTTTATTGTATATGTCGATGGAAGCCTTTCGATTTCCGGCATACTTTAAAAACAACCATAATAAAAACGGTGCCCGATTTAGATCGAACACCGTTCATACTTAGTTTTACATGCTGAAATTTATGGAAAACGCGGGAATTGATCAAAGTCTGGCTTACGCTTTTCTTTAAAGGCGTCGCGACCTTCTTTCGCTTCATCCGTTGTATAGTATAATAACGTTGCATCTCCACCCATTTGCTGAAGACCTGCTAATCCATCGGTTGCAGCGTTGAAAGACGCTTTTAAGAAACGGATAGCTGTTGGAGATTTTTCTAAAATTTCCTCACACCATTTAATCGTTTCTTTTTCTAAGTCTTCTAATGGGACGACTTTGTTTACCATACCCATTTCATATGCTTCTTCCGCATTGTATTGACGGCATAAGTACCAAATTTCACGGGCACGTTTTTGTCCAACCATTTCCGCAAGTAGACCCGCACCATAACCAGCGTCGAAGCTACCTACTTTCGGACCTGTTTGACCGAAAATAGCGTTATCCGCTGCGATGGTTAAATCAGATACGATATGTAATACGTGACCACCGCCAATTGCATAACCAGCTACCATTGAAATGACTGGCTTCGGAATTGTACGGATTAAACGTTGTAAGTCAAGCACGTTTAGACGTGGAATTTCATCTGTTCCTACATATCCGCCATGACCGCGAACAGTTTGGTCTCCGCCAGAACAAAAGGCTTTATCTCCTGCTCCTGTTAGAATAATAACACCAATCGATGAATCATCTCGAGCATCGGCGAAGGCATCGATCATTTCATTTACCGTTAACGGAGTAAAAGCGTTACGCTTTTCTGGACGGTTAATCGTAACTTTTGCAATTCCGTTATATTTTTCATAAATTATTTCCTCATAGTCTCTAACTTTTTCCCATTGTACTGTCAATTTTCACACCCCATTTGTCGAATAATCCATTCTATTATAACTAATTACTCTTTTATCATACGACAAGATGATAAATTATTCTAATTTTTATCGATAAAATCTTTTACAACTGAAAGGAATTCATCGATTTGTTCAAGGTGAACTGCATGGCCAACTTCTTCAACAACGGTTAATTCACTCGTTTTTATTCGTTTATGCATTTCTTTATTTATTCGGACAAACTTCTTATCTTCCTCACCAATAATTAATAAAACAGGAAACGTAATTTTCGTTAAATGTTCCCACCAAGACGGTTGCGCTCCGGTTCCCATTCCTAGTAACGATTGGCTTAAGCCATAAGCGGTTTGAGATAATCGTTCGTTGCGCTGACGGAGTTTTATCTCTTCGTGTAAGCGACGTTGGGTAGAGAAAAGTGGGATTCGTTCCCAATAATCAACAAAATGATTAAGTCCCTGTTCTAACATCATATTTACTAATTGGCGATCTTGTCTTCGTCGCTTTAAACGCTCAGATTCCGTTTTTAGCCCTGGTGAAGCACTTTCTAAAGTAAGCGTTCGAACCGTTTTCGGGTAATGTAGTGCATAGGTTAGTGCGCTTCGACCTCCGAGGGAATATCCGAGTAAGTGAAACGGTTCTTGTGTAAGTTGTTTCATTAATTCATAGAAGTCTTGTACGAACTGCTCCATCGTCACTTTATTTTTCGCAACTGTTTGCCCATGTCCCGGTAAATCAAGAGTAATTACTTGATAGGATTTATTTAGCTTCTTGATTATAGGATGCCACGTTTCTTTCCGACCGGTAAAACCGTGCAACAATACAAGTGGCTCTCCTTCCCCTTCGACAGAATAGGCATAAGTTGTTTCATTAATCGTTGAAAATTTTGTCATTCATTCTCTATCCTCGTTACAATTTGATCCCAAAGTTTACGATGCCATTTAACGTTTTCTACTCGGTCTGTCTGTACCTCGATTACGGAAAAACTTTCTGAAGCGTAACTTTCTGTTAAGGCTTGCACTAATGCTTTTTCATCGGTTACGACAGTATAACTACCTTCGTACATCTTCACTGCATGGGAGAAGTCAATATTCAGTGGTGTCCCAAATAAGTGTTCGAAATGCTTCTCTTCCTTCGCTTGTGGTAAGAAAGAAAATATCCCACCGCCATTATTATTTATTAACACGATTGTGATCGGTAATTCATAACGTTTCGCAATAAGTAAACTATTTAAGTCGTGATAAAAGCTTAAGTCTCCTATTAGAAGAGTTACCCGTTTTCTAGTTGTTGCAACACCGATTGCGCTTGATAACGTTCCGTCAATTCCACTTACGCCCCGATTTGCATATAGGCGAACTCGTTTGGTCGTCGGTATTAAGAATGTATCGACATCACGTACCGGCATACTATTAGCAACAAAAAAGTGACTATCGTCTTTTAACTGTTCTAATACGACCCGGGTAGCTGTACCCTCCGTCAATTGAGCATGTTCATGCGTTTCCCTTAAAACTTCCCTAGCAGTTGTTTCCATTTGCACCCATTGTTCGAGCCAATCTGAAGACGCTCCATTTTTTTGTGTAATATGAGTAGCTAACTCCTTACAAAGCGTTGCCCCATCAGCAAGAATATAATGGCTTTCTAAATTCATCGGTTCACGAACGTGATTATAATTTTCAACTACGTATTGAGGTACATGAGCATGTTCTTTTACATAGAAGGAAAAGTGCTTCGATATCGGCATCGCACCGAATCGAATGATATAATCTGGTTTCATTTGCTTCCGGATAGTTGC
Organism: uncultured Pseudogracilibacillus sp.; assembly: GCA_937960785.1. Taxonomy (GTDB): domain Bacteria; phylum Bacillota; class Bacilli; order Bacillales; family Amphibacillaceae; genus Pseudogracilibacillus. The sequence goes on along the minus strand of CALGOZ010000018.1, from coordinate 5,321 downwards.
TGAGCGAAGTAAGGAGTCATATGTTCCAATTACCGTTCGATTTACTTTCGGATTCGTCCGTAACTGAGATAAAGGATCCGTTAACAACGGTATGTTCAACTTTTCACTTAATGTTAATAATGCATTTACTAAATTTGCATCCGTCTGTGGTCCACAAACAAAAAGCCCATTATCGTTCTCCTCTATCAACTGCACTAAATCCTCAATCGTTTCTGAATCGAGTTGTTTTTTTCCTTTAAATATTTTTATTTCATGATTGTTTGCTGGACGTTTCCACAAGTCTTTTAACGAAATATCCGGCATTAAAGGTTCATCGAACGGAAAATTAACATGTACAGGACCCGGATTATCGACTAGACTATGTTTAATAGCACGACGAGCACGATTTCGAGCATAATGAATTGTTGATTTATCAGCCTTTGGCGGTGCCATTTCAAAGTTACTTTTGACAAACTCACCATACATTTTAATTTGGTCAATCGTCTGTGATGCGCCGATATCCCTTAGTTCGTGGGGACGGTCAGCAGTAAGTACAAGGAGCGGTACTCGAGCATAATATGACTCAACTACAGCAGGAAAATAATTCGCTGCAGCCGTTCCCGATGTACATACGAGAGCTACTGGTCGATTCGTCGCTTGGGCAATTCCAAGGGCAAAATAGCCCGCCGAACGTTCATCGACTACAATCCAATCATTTATTTCTTTATGTTCCGCAACTAATACGGCTAAAGGTGTCGAGCGCGAACCAGGGGAAATAACGACATCTCGCAAGCCATTGACGACAAGTTCATCGACAAAATTCGCCGTATAACGTGTTAATGCTTCCGTATAATTCATCCTTAATCCTCCAAAATCGTTAACAACGGTAAAAACTTCACTGCTGTTTCCTCATATTCTTCTTCTGGATCTGAATCTGCCATTACACCACAACCAGCAAAAAGGGACATTTCATTATCTTGGGCTAACCCCGAACGAATTGCAACGGCAAATTCACTATTTCCATTATGATCGAGCCAACCGATAGGAGCACCATACCAACCCCGATCAAAGTGCTCTTCTTCTCGAATAAACGCTAGTGCTTTATCCGTTGGTACTCCTCCTAAAGCAGGCGTTGGATGTAACACTTCAATTAGTTGGAACACAGATACCCCTTCTTTTAACGTTGCCGTTACTGGTGTGTATAAGTGCTGTAAGTTTCGCAATGTTAAAATTACTGGTGTATCAGGTATATTAATTTCTTTACAAAACGGTGTAATACTCGTTTTTATCATCTGTACGACGTGGTCGTGTTCTTCACGGTTTTTATCATTATATAAAAGTTGCTCGTTGGCAATCTGTTTATCCTCTACCTCATCCTTACCCCGAGGAGCAGTACCTGCAAGACAAGTAGATAAAAGAGAATCACCGCGAACGTAAACTAATCGTTCCGGACTCGCTCCGATAAAGCAATCGTCACCTTGTTCATAAGCAAAGACATATGCTTGAGCTTGTGATGCCATTAGCCTTTCAACAAGAACACTAATTTGAACACGATGAGCAAAGGATAAGCGTAACTCTCTGGCCAAAACGATTTTTTCAGCTTTGTTCGCTCGAATCGTATCGACTGCTCGTTGCACGGAAGCTTTCCAACCTTCGGGGTCCTTTTCGATTTGTTCGACGATTTTTTGTCTAAAAGAGTGATCCTCTGTTCGTTCCTCCTGTAATAAGGCTAACGTATTTTCTACTTCATTAACAATAGTATTTATATCTTCACTTTCTTCAATATAACGATTGACAGTGAAATAATAAGTGCCATTATTAAAAACAATTAAATAACGTGGAATCGTCAACTGACTCGTCGGAAACAGCCTCCACATTTCACTTCCTTCATGAAGTGGGTCAAAACTCATTCCACCAAAAGCTGTTAAACCTGTCCCCTCTTCTTTGTAAGGGTTATAAACGTACGCTTCTTCAACGAGGTAATCCCATTTTTCCTGTAATTTATCGTAACGATCATCTTCTGCGACAATCGTCTCGGTAGTTCCAAATCCTAACAACATAAAATTACGCTCGTTATTAGCCCAAAATAGCCGGTTCTCCTCCGAGCGCTCTGTTCGTTTCAATAAATCTATCATTGAAAGTGGAGCGATTTCTTCAGTCCAACTTATCAATATTTGTTCTGCCGTTTCGGAAAGTTTTTCTTTCGCCTTTCCGATAAATGACTGCAACGTCATTTCTTTCATTTGTACCATTATCTTTACCTCCACGAAAACTCGTCCAACTATTCCTATACTATTCTATTCCTTTATGTACTGATACTCAAGGAAATCATATCGTTTTACCTAGGAAATGATTAGAAAAAAGACAATCCATATTTCAATAAGTTTTATTGAAAACGCCTTCGTTCTATCTTGTCTTTCGTTAAATTGACAGATCGTTCTTCCTTACTTTAAAATGTAAACTGAATATCTATGTTTAAAAGGAGTTTACAATGGGAGATAAAACAGTAGAAATAAAAAAGGTTTTAAACGAACGTGACGGTTTTCAAGTATGGTGGAGACTGTTGCGACCTCATACATTGACTGCATCTTTTATTCCAGTTTTTGTCGGAACGATGTATGCTTACATCGTCGAACAAGTTTTTCATCTTTGGCTTTTTAGTGCAATGATGATTGCCGCTTTACTTATTCAAGCAGCGACGAATATGTTTAACGAATACTACGATTACGTGCTTGGTCTCGATACAGAACAATCCGTCGGAATTGGTGGAACAATTGTACGCGACGGAATAGCGCCAAAAACTGTATTACGATTAGGTTTTATTTTTTTTGGTATTGCCGTTTTAATCGGTATTTATATTTCAGCGATGACGAGTTGGTGGATTGCTGCAATCGGCGCTTTCTCCATGTTAATTGGATATCTATATACCGGTGGGCCGATTCCGATTGCCTATACGCCCTTCGGTGAAATAGCCGCTGGATTTTTAATGGGGACAGTTATGATTGGTATTAGTTATTTCATTCAAACCTTAACCGTAACGAAGGAAGTCCTACTCATTTCAATTCCGATTGCGATTTTTATCGGTGCGATTTTACTTTCAAACAATATTCGGGATTTAGATAACGATAAAGAAAGCGGACGTAAGACGATTGCGATTTTAATTGGTAGAAAAAATGCGATTGTTTTTTTAGCTAGCTTATTTGTGATTGCTTACGGATTAACCCTTTACTTTGTCATTGTTAATGTCTTACCAATTTGGGCACTACTTTCTTTATTAAGTGTAATTAAAGCAGTAGAAGTAATCGTAAAGTTCCGCGGTAAAACTGAACCGTTAGAGATGATGCCAGCGATGGTTGCAACTGGTCAGACGAACACGATTTACGGGCTATTATTAGGAATTGGATTACTTATTAGCTCCTTCCTATAAGAAAAGAGGTATAATAAAGATAAAGGAAGAAATAATGGGGGAATACAAAATGAATTTCGAAAACTTAGATACAACGTTGTTAGATTTGCTAGGTATTGAAATAAAATCAATTGAAAAAGAAAAAGTTATCATGACGATGCCTGTCGATGAAAGAACACGACAACCTCATGGTTATTTACATGGTGGGGCGAGTGTCTTACTTGCTGAAACGGTTGCTAGTATCGGAGGCTCTTTGCATGTCGATTTAGCAAAACAAGCAGTATTCGGAATGGAAATTAATGCAAACCACGTTCGAAGCAAACGGGAAGGTGTCGTCACGGCTACTGGTACCCCGATTCATATTGGGCGCACGTCGATGGTCTGGAACATCGAGATCCGCGATGAAGAAGATCGTTTAATTTGTATATCCCGCTGTACGCTCGGAGTGACGAAGCGCGAACGTCATTAATCCTTGCAATTCTTTTTAAATTAACGCAATCAAAAGGGGGTAACTTTCATGTGTATCGTCAGCTTTCTTTTTCAAGAACACCCCAATTACAAATTAATCCTTGCAGCCAATCGCGATGAATTTTATCAACGTCCTACGAAGGAAGTTCACTTTTGGGAAGATGAACCGAATATTCTCGCCGGACGCGATTTAGAAGCGAAGGGGACCTGGCTTGGAATTACTAAAAATGGCCGTTTCGCCGCTTTAACCAATTACCGAGATCCGAAATATTTCAATCAAACAGGAAAGCGTTCCCGCGGTGAAATCGTTACGAACTTTTTAAAGGGCGACATGGAACCGAAAGCTTATTTACAAAGCTTGCATAAACACCATGATGAATATAGTGGTTTTAATGTAATCGTAGGTACTCCTGATGATCTTTACTATTATGGAAACGAAGATAAAAAAGTAAGAAAAATTGAACCTGGTACCCACTCATTAAGTAACGAGCTATTAAATACACCTTGGCCAAAAGTTACACGAGCTAAATCTCTTTTACACGAATACGTAATGAATACTGATATTGTTGATCCCGAAGTATTATTTAAACAGTTGAAAGACCGAGAGATTGCATCTGATGAAGATTTACCTAAAACTGGTGTCTCTTTATCTTTAGAACGACAACTATCACCAATTTTTATTCGAACGGAGGATTACGGAACCCGCTCTTCAACCGTACTATTAATATCCAAAGATAATAAAGTACAGTTAATTGAACGAACCTTTAACAATGGTGATTTTAAAGAAGAACACACTTTTCAGTTTGAAATTAATTAAGATTCATACAATGAACATATTATATCATTGGCATTCTTAAAGCTCTTATACAGTGTAGCAAGCAATTCGCTATTTTCTTTCAAGAATATTTAGTGATTCACAAAGCAAAGATTAGCTTGCAAAAAATTAAATCGAACGGATGGACTGATATTTTCAATGATACAGAAAGTGAGTCCATCTTATTTTATTTAGAAAATCTGCCTTGTATTTATTACTGATTTTGATGACTTCCCTCTTTGGTGTATCGTCGATTATAAGATTAAACCGCTATATTCGTACAGTTTTAAAAAATTCACAAATATCTTCTCGTGTTTAGAATTTTTATTGCGCTCTTGACTAATAGATTACCGTGTGGTGCAAGGTTAGAAGAAGTTTGTTGATTGACTTACTAGAAGGGGCTTCCATTAGATGATGACGTATTATTTTTTAAACATAGACACAGACATGTTCGCTGGATAAGATGATTGCTTTTGGACATGGAACTTCCAGTGGGAGGCTTCATTAAGTAAGTTTGAGTCGATTTTGTATGTAGACTTACTTAGTAGAACGCTCCATCGGGTAAGTTAAAACAATTTTCTACGTAGACTTGCTCAGTAGAAGCGTCCATTGTGTACGTTGCCTTGCTTTTCTACGAAGACTTACTCAGTAGAA
>CALGOZ010000017.1 GCA_937960785.1 uncultured Pseudogracilibacillus sp. | reverse complement strand
AACCCGTGTTACCGCCGTGAAAGGGCGGTGTCTTAACCACTTGACCAAGGGGCCTTTCTCGTATTTCTATCATTCAACGATTTTTATTATATATAACGAATTCCTTTTTGTAAAGTAAAATGCATCGATTGGATTTTATTTTGTATTTATTAGCAACTTGTTTTAAATATAGTGAGGAAATTAGTACTTTTAAAACCTTTTACTTTTAATATTGTAACAGCAGTTGTTACTATCGAAAGCTTGTGTAATCGATTCGTTCAACGGTATAATAGAAAAAAATACATATTATACGGAGGTTTTTGAATGGCTGGTTTATTAGAAGGGAAAAATATCGTAGTTATGGGTGTTGCTAACCAACGAAGTATCGCTTGGGGAATTACAAAAGCAATCGCTCGGGAAGGTGCTAACTTAATTTTCACAAACCGTCAAGAACGTTCTTATAATCGATTACAAAAGTTACTTGAAAAAAACGATATGGAAGCTAAACTCTTTGTCACGTGTGATGTCGCTAGCGACAAAAGCATTGAAGAAGCTTTTCAAGAAATAAAAGAAAAAGTAGGAACAATTCACGGAGTCGTTCATTCCGTTGCCTTCGCTAACCGTGAAGAGCTAAAAGGCGAATATGCCGATACATCCCGTGACGGATTTTTATTAGCTCACGAAATTAGTGCTTACTCTTTAGTTAAAGTTACGAAAGAAGCGCGCAAGTTAATGACTGAGGGAGGAAGTATTGTCACCCAATCTTATTTAGGGGCTGAAAGGGTCATTCGGAACTACAATGTGATGGGTGTAGCAAAAGCTGCTTTAGAAGCTAGTGTCCGATATTTAGCTGAAGATGTTGGAAAAGATCGTATCCGTGTCAATGCTATTTCATCCGGGCCTATTCGTACCGTATCGGCTAAAGGAGTTTCAGGATTAAACGAAATTCATTCGGTAATCGAAGAGAAGGCCCCATTACGTCGCAACGTCGACCAAGACCAAGTGGGAGATGCGACAATGTTTTTATTAAGTGATTTATCTCGCGGAATTACTGGAGAAGTGATCCACGTTGATTCTGGCTATCACATTATGGGATTATAATATGAAACGGTGTCTTCTACGCAGGTAGTAGGACACCGTTTTTCTTAATTAACGTCATCTTGGTATAAAATACCAAGTTCAAGAAGCCGTTCACAAGCTGTATCGAGTTGCGCAACAGATTCTGCTTCGATTGTATGTAAATGTAGGCCTCCTGTTAATACCGATAACAATGTCGCTTCTTTCTTTTCAATTGTTTTCATAAACTGCTCCACATCGTATCGACTTTTGATCATTAAGGAACCTGTTAACTCCCCATAAATTGGGTGTTCGACGATTACATTCTCCACTGTTACTCCACAATCGACTAAAGCATTTAATTCTTCTTCGGCCTGTTCTGGCGTATGTTTGCAAAGGATAATTCGTTTCGGTAAAGAGGTAGACCTTTTTTTACCCATATATAAGTAACCTCGGTTCGTTGCGATAATCGGCTCATCACTTGCTTTTAATAGGGCAATATCTGTCACAATTACCTGTCTACTAACACCGGTCGTTTCAGCTAACACTTGACCAGTTATCGGATCTTTAGCATCCTTTAGCATTTGAACAATACGCGCTCTACGTTCTTCACCTGATAACCGTCTTTTTCTCTCCATTTCGAACCTACCTTTCATATTTTATTGTTTTACTATATTCGATAACACTTTTACAAGCTGATTAATTTCATCTAATGTCGTATTCTTTCCAAGGGATATACGGACAAGTTGATTTGCCTCGTCTTTACCTTTTCCTAAAGATAATAACGTTCGTGAAGGAGACTGCCTACCTACTTGACAAGCACTTCCAGTTGAAATCGCAATGTTATGCTTGTTACATTCTAACATAATATATTGACCTTGTAACTTCGCAATAGATAAAGCGATAATTTGTGGTAGTTGTACCGTTGGGCTCTCATAAAGAGTAAAAGGAATCGATGATTTTTCTAATAATTCTAGGAAAGTATTGCGTAAATATTTCATCTTATTGCGGTGGATTTCTCGACGTTCGGTTAGTCTTTGCGCAGCCCTAGTAAAAGCCATAATCGATGGCACATCTACGGTACCTGGTCGAAAGCCTAATTCATGGGTTGTATTCGGAATTTGACCTTTCCAATTTACTCGTGGATTTATATAACAGAGGCCAACCCCTTTCGGTCCATAAATTTTATGGCTTGCAATCGACAATGAATCGATATAATTGTGATTAACAGATAAAGACAAATTCCCAAACCCTTGAACAAAATCAGTATGAAAAGGAATATTCCGCTTTTGTAACAAGGCACCTATTGCTTCAATCGGCTGTATAAAGCCTGTTTCACTATTTACTGCTTGGATGGAAACGAGGATAGTTGTAGGTCGGAGAGAGCTTTGCAATTGTTGAAGATTTATTTGTCCATCGGCACCCAACGGTAAATAAGTAACTTCGTAACCTTCTTCTTCATATTTTTTAAATAAATTATATAACGACGAATGCTCCACTTCTGTCGTAATTAGGTGGTTCCCTTTCATTTTGTTTCCGTCTACTAAAGATTGAACAGCAAGTTGATTCGATTCCGTTCCCCCACTTGTAAAAAATATCCCTTCACGATAGCAATCTAACATCCCCGCCCATGTTTTTCGACAAGATTCTAATGCATCGTTAGCTATTGTTCCGATTTCATGTAAACTACTCGAATTACCGAAAAAGCGCTTTGTTGCTTCATTGAATACATATAAAGCATCATCGCTCATTGGTGTTGTTGAAGCGTAATCTAAATATATCATATAAATCCTCCATTTTACATATGTCTTGTCATTATTATATTTATGTGTAATGATATATGTCAAATGAACTTCTACTTTTTTGTGAAAATTCTCACAAGGAGGTGTACACTTGAATCGTATTTTATTACGTAAAAAACTGAAGGAATTTTTTATGGAAGATTTTCAATATAAGGATCTTACTTCTGATGCCATTTTTCCTAAAAATAAAAAGGGAACTGCTAAGTTTTATGCTAAAGCTGATGGTATTTTAAGCGGCCTTGCAATCATAAAGGAAGGTTACCATCTCTTAGATAAAAATATAAAGATCAACTATTATAAAAAAGATGGCGATTATGTTGAAGAAGGTGAAACAATTGCAACCGTATCTGGACCGATAGTGTCTATCCTAACTGGTGAGCGTGTCATTTTAAACTTGATACAGAAAATGAGCGGGATTGCCACTATCACTCAACAGGCCGTGAGAACTTTAAACAACCCGAATATTAAAATTGTCGATACGAGAAAAACTACTCCTGGATTACGTATGTTTGAAAAATACGCTGTCACATGTGGTGGTGGTTATAATCATCGCTTCGGTTTGGGTGACCTAGTAATGATTAAGGATAATCATATTGCTTTTAGTGGCTCAATTGAGAAAGCGGTTAAACTAGTTAGACAGCAGATTGGACCAGCTACAAAAATTGAAGTTGAAACAGAGACAATCGAGCAAGTTAAAGAAGCTGTAGCACAAAAAGCCGATATTATTATGTTTGATAATCGCTCTGTTAATGAGATTAACAAAATGGCTTCCTACGTACCTGAACATATATTAACAGAAGCTTCCGGTGGAATTACGTTAGACACTTTAAAATATTACCGCGAAGCAAAGGTTAATTTTATTTCCTTAGGCTTTTTAACTCATTCCGTTAAAGCTTTAGATATAAGTTTAACTATAGAAGGAGTTGTTCATTGATATGGTAGATATTTTAGATTTAATGAAAAACGATTACACTTTACCAAAAAAATATAGTGAAATGACTATTGAACAGATGGAAGAACGAATCCATGAAATTAAAAATAAGTTAGGAAAAAGACTCTTCATCCCTGCTCACCATTATCAAAAAGACGAAGTTGTTCAATTTGCAGATGCAACGGGAGATTCCTTGCAATTAGCACAACTGTCACAGCAAAATAAACAGGCTGAATTTATCGTCTTTTGTGGTGTACACTTTATGGCAGAGACGGCGGATATTTTAACAGATAAAGATCAACACGTCTTACTACCTGATTTACGAGCTGGTTGTTCCTTAGCAGATATGGCAAACATTTATCAAACAGAAAGAGCTTGGGACATAATGCAAGAAAAATTCGGGGACACGATTATTCCATTAACCTACGTAAATTCAACAGCAGAAATAAAAGCCTTTGTGGGGAAAAATGGTGGAGCAACCGTCACATCTTCTAATGCAGAAAGAATGATTCAATGGGCCCTTAGACAAAAAGAGCGCATTTTATTTTTACCTGACCAACATTTAGGAAGAAACGTTAGTTATGACCTTGGCATACCATTAGAGAATATGGCGGTTTGGGACCCTATTTTAAATGAATTCGACTATGACGGAGATTTAGAAGATGCGAAAATTATATTATGGAAAGGACATTGTTCTGTACATGAAAACTTTACAATCGACAATGTCAATCAAGTTAGGAAAAACAATCCTGATATGAAAATAATCGTTCACCCGGAATGTCCTTATGAAACAGTAAAGGCAAGTGATTTATCTGGTTCAACAAGCTATATCATTAGAACAATTGAACAAGCTCAAGCTGGTTCTAAATGGGCAATTGGTACAGAGATGAATTTAGTAAATCGTTTAAAGCAGACTCATAAAGATAAAGAAATCATTTCCTTAAACCCTTATTTATGCTCATGCATGACAATGAATCGCATTACGTTGCCTTACCTATTATGGTCTTTAGAGTCAATTGAAACAAAAGAATACATTCATACAATTTCGATAGAACCAGAAATTGCAGAAGCTTCTCGCTTAGCCTTAAATCGAATGTTAGAAAGAGCTTAGACCTTTTATCTCTGAGAACAAGTCTATACAGAAAAGAAAAAGACTGAATCAAGTTAAATTTGATTCAGTCTTTTTACGATCCGGACGGGACTCGAACCCGCGACCTCCAGCGTGACAGGCTGGCATTCTAACCAACTGAACTACCGGACCGTAGATTGCGGGGGCAAGATTTGAACTTGCGACCTTTGGGTTATGAGCCCAACGAGCTACCAGACTGCTCCACCCCGCGGTATAGAATTGAATCTGGCAACGACCTACTCTCGCGGAGGCAAAGCCTCGACTACCATCGG
>CALGOZ010000016.1 GCA_937960785.1 uncultured Pseudogracilibacillus sp. | reverse complement strand
CAATTCTGTTTACAGTAGGCGGGGCAACTGTATACAATTTTTAATTCTGTTTACAGCCAAAAGTCTATTTTTCGTACAATGCTTGTCGGGCGGTAAATAAGGCAACTTTATAGACGTCGTCTTCACTGCAACCACGAGAGAGTAAGTTAACCGGCTTATTTAAACCTTGCATAATCGGGCCAATCGCCTGAAAGCCTCCGAGTCGTTCGGCAATTTTACAACTTATATTACCCGCTTCTAAATTTGGAAAAACGAAGACATTCGCCTGGCCATCGAAAGATCGGTCGGGTGCTTTTTTTGCAGCTAATTGGGGAACGTAGGCGGCGTCGAACTGCATTTCCCCATCGATTACTAACGTCGGGTCCGCATGTTTAACCTGCTCAAGAGCTGCTTTTACTTTATCGACTTCTTTAGCTTGAGCGGAACCTTTCGTCGAAAAACTTAATAGTGCTACCTTCGGGTCGAGTTGCAGAAGATTCGCGGTCTCGACACTTTGTAGCGTAATTTCAGCAAGCTCTTCACTTGTTGGTGAAATATTAATTGCACAGTCGGCAAAAATATACTTCTCGTCGTTCCGAAGCATAATGTAGGCACCGGAGACTTTTTTTACTCCTTTTTTCGGCTTTATAATTTGCAAAGCTGGTAAAACAGCATAGGAAGTCGTCTGCATTGCTCCACTCACTAATCCATCGGCATAACCAGCGTAGACAAGACTTGTTGCAAAATAAGTAGGATCATTAAATTTTTCCAAAACGTCCGCAATGCCCACCTCATTACGGCGACGTTTGACGATTGCTTCAGCTAGCAAATTTACCTCATTAAAATTACTTGGATGAAAATACTCGATTCCATGTAACGGTAATCGATAACGACGAAATACTTCTTTTAACTCTGCTTCCTCCGCAATAAAAACAGGAATGACTAATCGCTCTTCGGCCAAACGCACTGCCGCTCGAATAACGCGCTCATCCGTATGTTCCGGAAAAAGAATCCGTTTACATTTTTGCCCTTGTAAGTCTTGTTTTATTTTTAAAAAAAGTTCCTCCATTAATAAAGCCTCCAGTAGATAAATAATCTCCGAAGTGCGCCTCTACTCCTTCGGCTTCCCTTTTAGGAAAACGTTATCATTCCTATGAAAAAGAGTTGTGAACAAAGTTTTCAATCGATTACTTCGTTCACAAAGGATTAAAAATATGTACAATGTCAAATTGAAAGCAGGAGTTTATTCATATGCTTGTTCGTTCATCCATATACTCAACAATAAGAAGCGTAAATTTATGTCTATTTCCTTCCGTAAAGGATGCATCGCCGTGAATAGATATCATAAACAACTGATCCTCTTCAGTCGTTTTACATTATCTCTTGCTTTGCTTTTCTTGATCAGTTTATTTTTGACATATCGTACTTTTGTATTGTTATGCGCTCTTTTTCTTCTAAGTGTTAATATAGCTCTCGACGGCATCATCTTGGCAAGCTTTAAACGTCAACGAGAAAGCACATTCCAATTAATTCGTAGTATCCTTTTATTTGTGCTTGGGATTATATTTCTATGGCATCTTTAAAATGAGTCAAACACTTTCATTAAAGCATAGCCGAAGAAAATCCAGGCGACTAAAAATGTTACTCCACCAAAAGGCGTAATCATAGCTAAAAATCTTACACCTGTCGTTGAGTAAAAATATAAACTACCAGCAAAAAGTAGCGTACCAATTATAAAGAGCCAACCAGCCCAAACGAGACTACTTAACTGATGTTTCATAAGTAATAAGCCTGCAATTATAATAGGTACAGTATGGAACATTTGATAGTTTACAGCTTTTTCCCATGTTTTTAATCTTGCTTCGGTTAAATTTCCTTCTAAAATATGGGCACCAAAGGCACCGAGTGCTACAGACAAGAAACCAAAAATTGCACCGATAATTAAAAAGAATCGCATTGATCTTACTCCTTTTTTAAAAGTCAAAAATTGATTTTGGATCGTGCATAACTGTTTCCTCTAGTTGGTCTTGTTCGTTTGTTGTATTTTGAGATTGCGACAAACTAGGGCTTTCTTTTCTCTTCGCTTCAATTCGTTCTCCCTTACGATCAGAACTGTCCGCTTCTTCTAACAACACATCGCAAAGTAATTTAACTTTTTCAATTTCACGAACGAAGGCTTGTTGGTCGTGCGTAATAGTGCTAGCCTTTTTTAATTGGGCTTCAATTTTTCTTAAAATCGTCTCACTGGACACGTACATGCGGCTCACACCTTTTATTTCATTAATGAAAATTACTTACAACAGTCATAAGAAAATAAGTTTTATCCACATTGGCAGATAAAACTTATTTTGCACGTTTATTATTTTACTATGTTTTTTAAAATTATGGAAATAGTTGAACCGAAAAGAAAAGTAACGACTATAAAAAGTCGCTAACTTTTCGCTTTCAGTCTTCTTCCTTACTTTTGTTCTTTAGAATTTTGCGTCCGTAATGACTCTCCGGCAATACCTGGTTCTGTCATTTCAAGCGGATCTAAAATTTGATCGACGACGACTTCCGGTAAAATATTATCGCGTAAAATAATTTCTCGAACTTGTATTCCGGTCTCTAACGCTTCCTTAGCTACTTTTGATGCGATCTCGTAACCGACATGTGGATTTAGCGCAGTAATAATACCTACACTATTATCGACGTACGCTTTACAGACGTCTTCGTTCGCTTTAATCCCTTCGATGCAATCTTTTCGGAAGGTCTCTAATACTTGAGTCATCGCTCGAATCGACTGTTGTAAATTGTAAACGAGGACAGGCTCCATTACATTTAGTTCGAACTGTCCGGCTTCTGCTGCTAAGGATATCGTTACATCGTTTCCAGCCACTTGGAAGGCGACTTGGTTTACGACTTCACAAATAACCGGATTGATTTTCCCCGGCATGATTGAAGATCCGGGTTGTTTAGCTGGTACGCTAATTTCACCAAAACCAGCTCGAGGACCGGACGACATAAGACGTAAGTCGTTTGAGATTTTTGATATATTTAACATACAAATTTTTAGTGCGCTAGATGTTTCCATATAACCGTCTGCATTTTGTGTTGCATCGACTAAATTCTTTGCCACTACAATCGGAAGCCCCGTTAATTTTTGTAACGTTTCGACAGCTTTTTCTACATATTTGGGATCAGCATTTAAGCCTGTTCCTACTGCGGTCGCTCCTAAATTAACCTCGATTAAAGCTTCGCGAAGTCGACTGATTCGTTTAATATCACGAGCAAGGACCGACTCATACGCCTGAAATTCTTGACCAAGACGGATTGGTACTGCATCTTGTAAGTGCGTTCGCCCCATTTTAACTACCGAATTAAACTCAATAGCTTTATCGTGAAGGGCGTTTCGTAGCTTTTCTAACACTTCCACGAGCCGATCGATTGAATGAAGTAGTGCAATATGAACTGCTGTAGGTACAGCATCGTTCGTCGATTGAGACATATTGACGTGGGTATTTGGATGAATAATATCGTAAGAGCCCTTCGGTTTTCCGATAATTTCAAGGGCACGGTTTGCAATAACTTCGTTAGCGTTCATATTCGTCGATGTACCAGCTCCCCCTTGAATTGGATCGACGATGAATTGATCGTGGAATTTTCCAGCAATTATTTCATCCGCCGCTTGGACGATTGCCTTACCTATCTTATGATCGAGGTTCCCTACTTCCATATTGGCAATTGCAGCAGCTTTCTTCACTTGGGCTAAAGCGATAATTAGATCGCTATCGAGACAATGTCCGGTTATATTAAAATTTTCCTTTGCCCTAATCGATTGAATTCCATAATAGGCATCGGCAGGTACTTCTTTTTTTCCTAATAAATCTTCTTCGACACGAGTTTGGTTTACGACCATCTTTCAAAACTCCTCCTAATGTGAAGCTGTCTTACAACTTCTCGTTACCTGTGGTTTAGTCTCTGTTGTTTTAATATTCAAAACATTTCCACTTACCTTATAATTAATATACACTTGATTATATTTTTATCCGACCGAGTTGTCAACATGTATGGTATTGAAGATTTTGTTACATATATATATGATTTTCGTTCGGAAATTTGTTTTATTTTACGTTTATTAGACGATATTTATTATTTTTGTTCCCTTGGAGAAGAAAAAAACCAACCAAAAAGTGCAATCGCAATCAGACCGATATAAAAGGTTAACTTCCACGGTAATGACTGGACAAATGTCTCAGGAATAAGTCCGATTTCTTTGTGACTTAAAACAAGAAGCGATAGTTTCACCCCGACCCATCCGACGATTAAAAAAGCGGCTAATTCTAAGCCTGGACGTTGTTGTAAAAGTTTGACGAATAAGTTCGCCGCAAAACGCATTAAAATAACTCCAATCATTCCGCCGAAAAAGACGACGAGAAATTGCCCTCCATCTAAACTACCAACCGTAAAAAGTCCTGTCGGAGGTAAAGCGACAGCTAAAGCAACCGCTGCTAAAATCGAATCGACCGCAAAAGCAAGATCAGCTATTTCTACCTTAAGGACTGTCATCCAAAAGCCGGATTGTTTCGGTTCTTTTTTTACGGTAGTTCGTTGCTTCGGCATATATCGTTGTAAAATATACCGGAAAGAAATGAATAATAAATAGAGTGCTCCGATTGCTTGGATTTGCCAAAAGTTAATAAAAAACGAAAGGAGAAATAAAGAACTTAAGCGTAATACGAAAGCGCCGGCTAACCCATAAAACAACGCTTTTCGTCGCTCTTCTTCCTCTAGATGCTTTACCATAATAGCTAGGACAAGGGCATTATCAGCAGCAAGCAACCCTTCTAAACCGATTAAAATAATTAAGACCCAAAGATATTCTAAAAATAATTGTACTGTCATTAGTCGCTCTCCTCATTTTCCTTACTTACACTATATCATGCATAAGTCTATTTACCTATTTTTATTTTGCATTTTTGTAAAAAAATAACCTTTACCTTATTATGCTCAAATTTGCAATCGTTAACTAAACGAATTTTTGAACCATAATAAGGTAAAGGTCTTGCTAACAACTTTAGTTGCCAGCGATGCCGGGGTATTTACCCGTAATGACGACATCTGCTGTACAGCTACTCCCCTTTAGCCTTAATGCGTATTTATTTATACACTTTTTCTTTTACAATTAAATCGTGTAAGGTTTCTTTAAGCATTGTATAGCGTGCTTCGACTTCTTCTTTTGTCTTTCCGTAGGCTCCATAATACCATTTAATTTTCGGCTCGGTACCGGATGGTCGGAGGCAAACCCAACAATTGGCTTCTAAAATATATTTTACAACATTTTCCCTCGGTAAGTGTAATCTTTCGACGTTGGCAGGATGTTCTAAATCGATTCGTTCACTGTTTAAATAATCTTCTTTATAAAGCGCTTGAAGTGAACCGAATTGAGTAATCGTCTCATTACGAAAACGATCGACTATTGCTAGGATTTGTTCGACACCTTGTTTACCCTCTAGCGTTAAATCATCGACACCTTCTTTATAATAGCCGTGACGTTCGTATAACTTTTCTAGCGCATCGAGTAGGGTGAGGCCTTTTTCTTGCCAAAAGGCAGCCATTTCACAAGTCATCATCGTTGCATGGACCCCATCTTTATCCCGAACGAACGGACTCATTAAATAACCGTAACTTTCTTCATAGCCAAAAAGAAAGGTCTCTCCGGTTGTATCAAATTCGTTAATTTTTTCACCGATATATTTGAAGCCTGTTAACGTATCAAGTGTCTTCACACCATAAGACGAGGCAATTGCCCGCCCTAGTTCAGAAGTGACGATTGTTTTAATCATTCTCGCACTTGGCAAAATTCGCTCGTCCGTATGCGATGCGACATAATCGAGTAATAAAGCACCAAGTTCGTTACCGTTTAAGGTCACATACTCCCCAGCCCTATTCCGAACGGCAACACCTAAACGGTCCGCATCCGGATCTGTAGCTAGTAAAAGATCTGCATCGACTTCTTTGCCTAGTTCGATTGCTTTTTGAAAGGAGCGGGGATCTTCTGGGTTTGGCGATTCGACTGTTGAAAACTCTGGATCCGGCACAGCTTGCGACTCAACAACATACACATTAGGAAAATTCAATTGACGCAAACCTTCTGTCACTAGCTCAGTCGCTGTTCCGTGTAAAGGTGTAAAGACGATACGAAGTTGTTTTTCTTTTTTATTGTAAATGTTCGTCGGTGTATGTGTATTGGTAAAAGAAGAAATCGGTACCATCCGTTCTAAATAAGCTGCACCTATTTCATCTTTTAAAATTTCTAATAAATCGTTCTGTTTTACATAGGAAAGTGACTTTGTCCTTACCGTTAATTCGTCTTCTACTTCCTCAATGGAAGCGATTATTGCTTCTGCTTCTTCCGATGTAATTTGGCTTCCTTCTTCGTTATATACTTTTAAACCGTTATATTCCGGTGGATTGTGGCTTGCCGTAATCATCATTCCCGCTACCGTTCGTAAATGACGGACAGCGAAGGAAAGAAGGGGTGTCGGTTGAATCGTTTCGAAAATATATGTTTTTATATTGTGAGCCCCTAATACTTTCGCAACTTCGTAGGCGAACTGTTCCGATTTATGACGCGAATCGTAAGCAACGACGACACCGCGACTTTCGTAGTTTACCGTATGATTTTTTATATAATTAGCTAAACCTTCCGTCGTTTTCCTAACAGTATAGAGGTTCATTCGATTCGGACCGGGACCGAGTTTCCCCCGAATACCTCCCGTCCCGAAGGAAAGGTTTTCATAAAAGGCATCTTCTAATTCAGCTTCATTTTGTTTCAGTTTGATAAGTTCTTCTTTTAATTCTTCATCTAGCTCAGCGAAATTAAACCATTTCTCAATTGTTTTTTGCACTATTTCTCCTCCTACAGATGTGGCCATAGCGACGTTTTTACCTAATGAAAATAATAGCACAAGTCGTCTCTTTGTTCTACTTGGGAGAAGGAAAGGTATTTTGTTGTGAGGAAAGGCAAAATCAACTACAATGAACGAAG
>CALGOZ010000015.1 GCA_937960785.1 uncultured Pseudogracilibacillus sp. | reverse complement strand
AGGGAGTTGACTTTCTTGAACCTTTAAAACCGAGTGCTCCTGCTGAATTCCATGCAACTACATTACCTTGCATATCTGTAATTGTAACGATCGTGTTATTAAAAGTTGAGTGGATGTGTGCGATTCCTTTCTCAACTACTTTTCTTGCACGGCGTCTACGAGCTGTAGTTTGTTTCTTTGCCATCGTTAATTTCTACCTCCTTTAATTAATCTTTTTTACCTGCGATTGCAACTCTTGGACCTTTACGTGTGCGAGAGTTGTTCTTTGTATTTTGTCCTCTTACTGGTAAACCTCTACGGTGTCTTAAACCACGGTATGACCCGATCTCTTGTAGACGTTTAATATCTAATGCGACTTCACGACGTAAGTCACCTTCGATTGTGTAGTTGTTTACTTCGTGACGAATTCTTCCTAATTCATCTTCTGTTAAATCACGAACACGTGTATCTTCAGAAACGTTCGCTGCTTCTAAAATTTTCTCAGAAGTTGTTCTACCGATCCCATAAATTGCTGTTAGTGCAACGACGACTCGCTTATCTCTAGGAATATCAATTCCTGCAATACGTGCCATTTACTTACTCACCTCCAAATATATTAACCTTGTCTTTGTTTATGCTTAGGGTTTTCACAAATTACCATTACTTTTCCTTTTCGTCGAATAACTTTACATTTTTCACAAATTGGTTTTACAGATGCTCTTACCTTCATCTTTATACCTCCTTTAAGATCGGAGCTGACTAACTATTTATAACGGTACGTAATACGGCCTTTTGTTAAATCATAGGGTGACAATTCCACAGTTACTTTGTCTCCTGGTAAAATTCGAATAAAGTGCATGCGGATTTTACCAGAAACATGGGCTAAAACTGTGTGCCCATTTTCAAGTTCTACATGAAACATTGCGTTAGGCAATGTTTCGGTAACTACACCTTCTACTTCAATGACATCGTCTTTAGACACTGTCTTTAGTCTCCCTTCTCTAAATCAGTCACAACTTCACGTTCGTATTTAGCGACAGCAAATCGTAACTTACCGTTGGAGACACGACCAGTCTCCAAAAGACTCTCCCTTACTTCTTCGGAAATAAATGGTGTTAACTCAAGATGATTTATATTCTTCTTTTTTGGGCGATCATATTTTCGCTTATCTCCATCGGCTATCAATACGAAACGATCGTCGATAATTTCTATAATAACTGCGACTTTATTTTGGTCTCGACCTTGAATTATACGGACGATTTGACCAGTTTTCGGTGTCACAATGTTGTCCTTCACAACGATCACCTACAATTATATTATAGTCGAATACTGAAAAAATTTTCAGTTATTCTTCTAATTTAGCGACGATTTCAGCGAAAACTTTATCAATATCTTGGTCACCATCGACTGTCACTAATACCCCTTTATCTTCATAAAAATCTAAGAGAGGTTTTGTCTGCTCTATATTAACGGTTAGACGTTTTTGCACCGTTTCTTCCGTGTCGTCATCTCGTTGGATGAGTTCTGTACCATCGTGGTCACATACCCCTTCTTCTTTCGGTGGGTTGTTTACGACGTGGTAGGTTGCTCCACATTTTGGACAAACTCTTCTTCCAGTTAAACGTTCGAGTAATTTTTCTTCTGGAACATCGACATGAATCACGAAATCAATTTTTCTATCTAGCTTATTTAAAATCTCGTCTAATGCTTCTGCTTGTGGGAGCGTTCTCGGGAAGCCATCGAGTAAAAAACCTTCTTGACAATCGTCCATCGCTAAACGTTCTTCAACGATTCCGTTTGTCACTTCATCCGGTACAAGTTGACCTTCATCCATATAGTTCTTCGCTTGTTTTCCAAGTTCCGTTTCTTCTTTAATTGCTAGTCGAAACATATCTCCTGTTGATATATGTGGTGTCTTGTACTTTTTCTCAATTTTTTCGGCTTGTGTACCTTTACCTGCCCCTGGAAGTCCCATTAAAATTAAGTTCATTTTATCGCCTCGCTCTCTACATTGTACATAACTAACAGACTACGAGTTCTTACGATCTAATAAATCCTCTATAATGTCTCTTGACAAGCTGGCCTTCAAGCTGCTTCATCGTTTGTAGTGCTACCCCAACAACGATGAGTAAACTTGTTCCACCAATTTGTACTGCTTGTGGTAAATTCGCGACTCCACCAAGGAAAATTGGTAAAACAGACACTGTTGCTAAGAAGATTGAACCTACAAAAGTTAATCGATATAGTACACGAGTTAAATATGTTTGTGTGTTACGTCCTGGACGGATTCCTGGGATATAACCACCTTGCTTTTGTAAGTTTTCTGCCATTGTTTCTGGATTTACTTGTACGAATGTATAGAAATAAGTGAAAGCGATAATTAAAATGACATAAATGATCATACCTATTGGTTGTGTATAATCAAAGATCATTTCAATTACGTTAGCTACTTTATTTCCTTCCCAAAAGCTAGCAATTGTCCGTGGTGCAGCAATAAATGCAATTGCGAAAATTACCGGAATTACCCCTGCTGCATTAACTTTTAACGGTAAATGTGTCGACTGTCCTCCTACTGGAGAGCGGTGGTTTACTAAACGCTTAGCGTATTGAATGGGAATCTTACGCTCAGCTTGAATAATGTAAATAACACCTACCGTTACCGCTAAAATAACGAGTAAAATTAATGCTACGATGACGATGTTAATAAATAAATCATCGCCAGGGTTCATCAAATATTGACTGTATAGTTGTTTTACACCGTTCGGTACGCCCGCTACAATTCCAGCGAAGATAATGATTGATATTCCATTACCAACGCCATGTTCCGTAATTTGCTCACCTAACCACATTAAGAATGTTGTACCTGCTGTTAAAACGAGAGCAATTACAATAATTTTAACGAAGTTCGGATTTTCGATTAACATTCCACCGGCCATCGCATTAAATCCGATCGACATTCCGATTCCCTGGACAAATGCTAAAACGACCGTTCCGTATCTCGTTACTTGAGCGAGTTTTCTCCGGCCCATTTCTCCTTGCTTTCTCCATTCGGCAAAGGTTGGTACAACATCCATTTGTAACAATTGCATAATGATTGATGCTGTAATATAAGGCATAATTCCCATCGCTAGGATGGAGAAGTTTTGTAAGGCTCCACCGCCGAATGTGTTTAAAAAGCCAAAGACATTCTGCTGATTCATGAAGTCGATTGCGTCTTTGTTCGTATACGGCACTGGAATAAAGGTACCGATACGGAAAACTACGAGCATTAATAATGTGAAAACAATCTTTTTCCGAATATCAGCTACACGCATCAAATTGGAGATCGTTCGAAACATTAAATCACCTCGGCTTTTCCACCCGCTGCCTCAATTGCTTCAACAGCCGCAGTAGAAAATTTATGGGCTTTGACAGTAAGTTGCTTCTCGAGTTTACCATTCCCTAATATTTTAATATCTTCTGTCTTCTTACGTACAATTCCTGATTCAACTAGTAATTCAGGCGTTACAACCGTATCGTTATCGAAGCGATTTAATGTTTCAACATTTACGACGGCATATTCTTTACGGTTTACGTTTGTAAAACCACGCTTTGGTAAACGCTGGAAAAGCTGTGTCTGTCCACCTTCGAATCCTAGACGAACGCCTCCACCTGAACGTGCATTTTGTCCTTTATGTCCTCGGCCAGATGTTTTACCGTGTCCGGAAGCCATTCCTCGACCGACACGCTTGCGTTTCTGGCGAGATCCTTCACTAGGTTGTAATTCATGAAGTTTCATTGTTTAACGCCTCCTTTGCATTATCTTTTTTATCGTTCTTTTACCGCTACTAAATGTGAGACAGTTTCAATCATGCCTCTAATTGCCGGTGTATCTGCGTGAACGACAGTGTCGTTTAATTTCTTTAATCCTAAGGCCTTTACTGTTTTAACTTGATTTTCTTTACGACCGATCACACTTCGTTTGAGGGTGATTTCTAATTGTTTAGACATGTAATTCCCTCCTTATCTTTGCAACTCTTCAACTGGTATTCCGCGTAATTTTGCAACTTCTTCTGCTGTTTTTAAGTTTTCTAAACCGTTTAATGTTGCACGAATCATATTAATCGGGTTGTTAGAGCCGAGGGACTTCGTTAAGATGTCACCAACTCCTGCTAACTCAAGTACCGCACGAACCGGTCCACCTGAGATAACCCCTGTACCTTCTGCCGCCGGTTTCAGTAAGACGTTACCAGCTCCGAACTTACCGATAATTTCATGAGGAATTGTCGTTCCTACAATCGGTACTTCGATTAAGTTTTTCTTCGCGTTATCAATCGCCTTTTTAATTGCTTCTGGTACTTCTAATGCTTTACCAGTTCCAAAACCTACACGACCATTTTTGTCACCTACTACGACGACTGCTGCAAAGCGAAAACGACGTCCACCTTTAACAACTTTTGCTACTCGATTTACCGTTACTACTCGTTCTTCAAACTCTCTATTTGCATCAAAACGTTTACTCAAAGTAATCATTCCCTCCTTACTTTTAAATTAAAATTCTAGTCCTGCTTCACGGGCTGCTTCAGCAAGAGCCTTCACACGGCCGTGATAAACGTATCCTCCACGGTCAAAAACGACAGATTTATGTCCTTTTTCGATTGCGCGTTCAGCGATTAATTTACCCACTTCTGCTGCTGCTTCGACCGTTGAAGTTGATTCTAAGTTTAAGTCTTTTTCATTTGTATTCGCACTTACTATTGTTACGTTGTTTACGTCATCGATTAATTGTGCATAAATGTTTTTGTTCGAGCGATAGACGTTCAATCGAGGGCGTTCTGGTGTTCCCACAATAGTTTTGCGTACACGCTTATGAATTCTTTTACGAACTTCATTTCGACTCGGTTTTGTAATCATTAGGTGCCACTCCTTTCAATCTATCACGTTTTACTTAGCTGTTTTACCTTCTTTACGACGTACATATTCGTCTTTGTAACGAATTCCTTTTCCTTTGTACGGTTCAGGTGCACGAATTGCACGGATGTTTGCTGCAACACGACCAACTTGTTCTTTGTCGATTCCTTTTATAATGATTTGTGTATTTTGTGGTACTTCAAACTCGATGTTTTCTTCTTTTTCTATCTCAACAGGATGAGAGTATCCAGCACCGATTACGAGTTTATTACCTTGTAACTGGGCACGGTATCCTACCCCGATAATTTCTAATTCTTTTTGGAAGCCCTTCGTTACACCTTCGATCATGTTATTAATAAGGCTTCTTGTCGTTCCGTGTAATGAACGAGTTTGCTTATCTTCCGATTGCCTTTCTACTGTAATTGTATCTCCGTCAATTTTAACGTCCATTGTCGGACTAATTGTTCGATTTAATTCTCCTTTAGGCCCCTTAACGGTAATTGTTTCACCGTCGAGTTTTACGTCTACGCCCTCAGGAATATCAATTGGTCTAAATCCAATACGTGACATTAACTCCACCTCCTAAACAAAAAGATTTACCAAATATATGCTAAAACCTCTCCACCGACCGATTGAGAACGTGCTTCACGATCTGATAGAACACCTTTTGATGTTGAGACAATCGCGATACCTAAGCCGTTTAGTACGCGTGGTACTTCATCAGCTTTCGCATAAACACGTAATCCTGGCTTACTAATACGTTTTAAACCAGTAATTACTCGCTCGTTATTCGCACCGTATTTTAAATAAATACGTAAGATGCCTTGTTTGTTATCTTCGATTACTTCATAGTCGCGAATATATCCTTCGCGCTTTAAAATATCCGCGATTTCTGCTTTCAATTTCGATGAAGGTAGTTCGAGTTCTGAATGACGAACTACGTTAGCGTTACGAATGCGTGTTAACATATCTGCAATTGGATCTGTCATTACCATAAGTTGTACCCTCCTTTGTCTCCTATCTCTTTTACCAACTAGCTTTTCTTACGCCTGGAATTTGACCTTTATGGGCAAGTTCTCGGAAGCAAATACGACATAACTGAAACTTGCGAATGACGGACTTAGGTCTTCCGCAACGTTTACAACGTGTGTATTCACGTACTTTGAACTTTTGTGGTCGTTGTTGCTTCGCGATTAATGATTTTTTAGCCACACTCTTTCCTCCTTGTAATTTTAAGCGATCTTATCTTTTAAACGGCATACCTAACTGAGCTAGTAACTCACGGGCCTCTTCGTCAGTATTTGAGGTCGTTACGATTACAATATCCATTCCGCGGATTTTATTTACTTTATCGTAATCAATTTCTGGGAAGATTAATTGTTCTTTTACGCCGAGTGTATAGTTACCGCGTCCATCGAAAGATTTATTCGACACTCCACGGAAGTCACGTACTCGTGGTAATGCGACACGGATTAACTTTTGTAAAAATTCGTACATTCTCTCGCCTCGTAACGTAACTTTTGCACCAATTGGCATCCCTTCACGCAGACGAAATCCTGCAATTGATTTTTTCGCTCTTGTAATAACCGGTTTCTGACCTGCGATTAACGATAGTTCTTCTACCGCATTATCTAATACTTTTGCGTTTGAAACTGCGTCACCTACACCCATATTGATTACGATTTTTTCTAATTTTGGTACTTCCATTACTGATTCATATTCGAACTTTTCCATCATGGATGGTACCACTTGCTCTAAATAAATTTGTTTTAATTCGTTCATTGGTTACCCTCCTTTGCGACTTATTTATCTAATGGTTCACCTGATTTTTTTGCGATTCGAATTTTCTTTCCATCTTTAAGTTCATATCCTACACGTGTTGGTTCTCCTGTTTTCGGGTCGATTGGGAGAACGTTCGATACGTGAATTGGCGCTTCTACGTTCAAAATTCCGCCCTGTGGATTTTCTTGAGATGGTTGGGCGTGAACTTTTACCATGTTAACTCCTTCGACGAGAACACGGTCTTTCTTAGGAAAGGCTTCTAAAACTACGCCTTCTTTACCACGATCTTTTCCAGTGAGAACTTTAACTTTGTCTCCTTTTTTTACGTGCATGCCTCGCACCTCCTATTAGTACCTTAATGATTGTTTCTTTTTCGTTAAATTATAGTACTTCTGGAGCTAACGAGATGATTCTCATAAACTTCGCGTCACGTAACTCACGGGCAACCGGTCCAAAAATACGTGTGCCGCGTGGGCTCTTATCATCACGAATAATGACCGCTGCGTTTTCATCGAAGCTAATATATGAACCATCCTTACGTCTTACTCCGGATTTTGTACGAACAACAACCGCACGTACGATGTCACCTTTCTTGACAACGCCTCCTGGTGTTGCTTGTTTAACTGTACAAATGATTTCGTCACCAATGTTAGCCGTTTTCTTACCACTTCCGCCTAACACTTTAATAGTTAAAACTTCACGGGCTCCTGAATTGTCAGCAATCTTCAAACGAGTTTCTTGTTGGATCATCGTTTGTTGCCTCCTCTCTTACGTTACCTAATATCTTCTATTTAAATAATAACTGCTTCCTCTACAACTTCTACTAAACGGAAACGTTTTGTCTTTGATAAAGGACGTGTCTCCATAATTTTTACGATATCATTTACTTTCGCTACGTTGTTTTCATCGTGTGCTTTATATTTCTTTGAATACTTAACACGCTTACCGTATAGAGGATGTACTTTATACGTTTCGACTAAAACAGTAATTGTTTTGTCCATCGCATCTGAGACGACTTTACCTGTATATACTTTACGATTATTTCGCTCACTCATCTTTGTGGCGCCTCCTCTCAGGTTTAGTTATTGATACTTAACTCACGTTCACGAACGACCGTTTTTAAACGGGCGATTGTACGTTTAACATCTTTAATACGAGCTGTATTTTCTAATTGTCCAGTAGCTAATTGAAAGCGTAAGTTGAACAACTCTTCTTTCATCTCTTTAATATTTTGCTCAATTTCGGCAGTGGTTAATTCTCTAATTTCATTAGCCTTCATTGATTTCACCACCAATTTCTTCACGTTTGACAAACTTTGTTTTGATTGGAAGTTTATGAGAAGCGAGTCGGAGTGCTTCGCGAGCAGTCTCTTCGTCTACCCCTGCAACTTCAAACATTACTTTACCAGGTTTAACGACTGCTACCCATCCCTCGAGCGCACCCTTACCTGATCCCATTCGAACTTCTAATGGCTTTGCCGTATATGGTTTATCTGGGAATATTTTAATCCAAACTTTCCCTCCACGTTTCATATGACGTGTCATTGCAATACGTGCTGCTTCGATTTGACGAGCAGTAATCCATGCTGCTTCTGTTGCTTGTAAACCATAATCACCAAATGTAACTTCTAAGCCACCTTTAGCCTTTCCTTTCATACGGCCACGGTGTTGACGACGATACTTTACACGTCTTGGCATTAACATCGTTTATTGCCCCCTTCCTTAGTTTTTCGGTTTTTCTGGAAGGACTTCTCCACGGTAAATCCACACTTTTACGCCGAGCTTTCCGTACGTTGTATCTGCCTCAGCATGTGCATAGTCAATATCTGCACGTAATGTGTGTAGTGGAACAGTTCCTTCACTGTAATGTTCTGCACGAGCGATGTCTGCACCGCCTAAACGACCAGAAACTTGCGTTTTAACTCCTAATGCACCAGCACGCATTGTTCGTTGAATTGCCTGCTTTTGTGCACGACGGAAGGAAATACGCGCTTCTAGTTGTTGTGCGATATTTTCTGCTACTAATTTTGCATCGAGATCTACTTTTTTAACTTCTACGATATTGATATGAACTCTCTTACCCGTTAAATTTGATAGTTCTTCACGAAGCTTTTCAACTTCTGAACCACCTTTACCAATCACCATTCCTGGTTTACCTGTGTGGATTGTAATATTAACACGGTTCGCTGCTCGTTCAATTTCAACTTTCGACAACGCTGCATTCTTTAACTTATCATCTAAATACTCTCTAATTTGAATGTCTTCGTGTAATAAGTCTGCATAATCTTTCTCTGCATACCATCTTGATTCCCAGTCTTTAATAATACCGACTCGAAGACCAATTGGATTTATTTTCTGACCCACAGATTATCCCTCCTTCTTTTCTGATACGACAACTGTAATATGACTCGTACGTTTGTTAATTGCACTTGCACGTCCTTGTGCTCGAGGTCTGTAACGTTTCAATGTAATTCCTTCGTCAACGTACGCCTCACTTATTACTAAGTTGTCAGGATCCATTTCATAGTTGTGTTCCGCATTTGCGATAGCTGATTGCAACACCTTTTCGATAATTGGTGCTGCTGCTCGATTTGTATGACGTAAAATTGCAGTAGCTTCGCCGACATCTTTGCCACGAATTAAGTCGATTACTAAACGGGCTTTTCGAGGGGCGATTCGTACTTGCTTTGCTACTGCTCTTGCACTTTTAACTTCTGTTGTCATCTTTTAGTCGCCTCCTCTCATTATTGACCTGTTTTCTTATCGGAGCTAGAGTGCCCTCTGAACGTTCTCGTTGGAGCAAACTCTCCTAATTTATGTCCGACCATATCTTCTGTTACGTATACTGGCACATGCTTTCTCCCATCATGCACAGCAAAGGTATGACCTACAAAGGATGGGAAAATTGTCGATCTTCTTGACCAAGTTTTAATAACTTGTTTTTTGTTTTCTTCGTTTAACTTTTCGACCTTTTTTAACAAATGTTCATCGGCGAAAGGTCCTTTTTTCAAGCTACGACCCATTTGTTGTCCTCCTCCCTTAATCGGTAATAGTTATTATTTTCTACGCTTTCTAACGATATGCTTATTAGACGGTTTGTTTCGCTTACGAGTAATTTTACCGAGTGTCGGTTTACCCCATGGAGATACTGGTGATGGACGACCAATTGGTGTACGTCCTTCTCCTCCACCGTGTGGGTGATCAACTGGGTTCATCGCTGATCCACGTACTGCTGGTCTTCTACCTAACCAACGGGAGCGACCTGCTTTACCGATGCGTACAAGTTCGTGTTCAACATTTCCGACTTGACCTACTGTCGCGCGACATGTCGCTAATACTTTACGAACTTCACCAGAAGCTAGACGTACGAGGGTGTACTTTCCTTCTCTTCCTAAAACTTGTGCTTCTGCACCTGCCGAACGAACTAATTTTCCTCCAGCACCTGGTTTTAGCTCAATATTGTGTACGACTGTACCTACTGGAATATTTTCTAATGGTAGTGCATTACCTACCTTGATATCTGCATCTTTACCAGACTCGATCATTTGGCCGACTTCTAAACCTTTCGGCGCAATAATGTATCGTTTTTCTCCGTCAACGTAATTGATTAGTGCGATGTTCGCTGAACGGAACGGATCATATTCAATCGTGGCAACGCGTCCTGGTATGCCATCTTTGTCACGTTTAAAATCAATTACGCGATACTGACGTTTGTGTCCGCCGCCTTGGTGGCGCATTGTAATTCTACCTTGGTTGTTACGACCGGCACGTTTTGCTTTTGGACGCAATAATGACTTTTCTGGCTTATCTGTAGTAAGTTCAGAAAAATCTAAGCCTGACATGTTGCGTGTGCCGTTTGTCGTTGCTTTATACTTCTTGATGGACACGTCATTTACCTCCTTTTAATTTTCCTTATTTATTATGCTTCAAAAAAGTCTAATTCTTTACTGTCTTCCGTTAACTGAACGATTGCCTTTTTGCGGTTAGGACGGTAACCTTCGAACTGTCCCATTCGCTTACGCTTTCCTTTAACATTCATCGTGTTAACTTTCTTTACTTTCACGCCAAAAGCCTGTTCGACTGCTGCTTTAATTTCTGTTTTGTTCGCTTTTGGGTCTACTTCGAATGTGTACTTCTTATCCATCATTAAGTCAGCCGAATGCTCTGTAATTACAGGGCGCTTTAAAATATCACGCAAATCTTTCATTATGCGTACACCTCCCCTGCTTTTTCAGCTGCTTCTTTCGTCATAATTAACGTATCGTAAGTAAGTAAATCTAATACGTTAATTTCATTTACTGTAATAACTTTTACGTCTTGTAAGTTGTTCGCTGAAAGAACGATATTGTCTTCCTTATTCTCTGTAACGATTAACGTTTTATCGTTTGCGTTTACTCCTTCTAAAACATTTACCATTTCTTTCGTCTTTGGCTTGTCAAAAGTTAATTCGTTTAAGACGATGATGTTTTCGTTTTGAACTTTTGATGAAAGAGCCGATTGTAATGCTAAACGACGTACCTTCTTTGGCAAGCGTTGCTTATAATTTCGTTCCGGAGTAGGACCGAAAACGACTCCTCCACCTACCCACTGTGGTGAACGAATAGAACCGTGTCGTGCACGTCCTGTTCCTTTTTGTCTCCATGGTTTACGTCCGCCACCACGTACGGCTGATCTATCTTTAGCAGCATGTGTTCCTTGTCTTTTAGCTGCACGTTGCATTACTACTACTTGGTGAACGACATGTTCGTTCGGTTCGATGCCAAAAACTGCATCAGCAAGTTCGATACTTCCGGCTTCTGTTCCGTCTTGGTTAAATAATTTTACCTCAGGCACAATGTTTCCTCCTTTCATGCATACGTTAATTAGTTACTTTTAACTGCCGTTTGAATTTTAACTACTGATTTCTTTGGACCTGGTACGTTACCTTTTACTAAAAGAACGTTCTTTTCAGGCTCTACTTTTACAATTTCTAAGTTTTGGATTGTCACTTGTTCGTTACCCATTTGTCCTGGGAGTGCTTTTCCTTTAAATACGCGGGCTGCGTCAACTGCTCCCATTGAACCGCCTGAACGGTGAAAACGGGAACCGTGACTCATTGGGCCTCGTGCGTAGTTGTGACGTTTAATTGAACCTTGGAAACCTTTTCCTTTAGATGTTCCAGTTACGTCTACTTTTTCGCCTTCTTCAAAAACCTCGACAGTGACTTCTTGGCCAAGTTCATATTCATCAATGTTAGCGTTACGAATCTCACGAATGTAGCGCTTAGGGGTTGTGTTTGCCTTTTCAGCATGCCCTATTTGCGGTTTCGTTGCTTTTGGTTCGATGTTTGAATCTTCTTCGTAAGCTTCTGGCTTGTCGATATCTTCAAAGCCTAATTGAATGGCTTCATAACCATCGTTTTCTAGAGTTTTCTTTTGTAATACGACGTTTGGTTCAGCTTGAATAACAGTTACTGGCACGAGTTCTCCATTCTCTAAAAAGATTTGTGTCATGCCGATTTTGCGTCCTAAGATTCCTTTCGTCATCTCCGTTGCACCTCCTAAAGTGTGTTAGTATTATAGTTTAATTTCGATATCTACACCGGATGGTAAGTCGAGTCGCATTAACGAGTCTACCGTTTGTGGTGTAGGGTTTAAAATGTCGATTAGACGTTTATGAGTTCGCATTTCAAATTGTTCACGCGCATCTTTATAAATGTGTACGGAACGTAACACAGTAAAAATACGTCTGTCCGTCGGTAACGGAATTGGTCCGGAAACGTCGGAACCAGAGCGCTTTGCGGTGTTGACAATTTTCTCTGCTGATTGATCTAATATACGATGATCATAAGCTTTTAAACGAATTCGAATTTTTTCTTTCGCCATTGTTTCCCCTCCCTTTCGCCCATTTGATAATAGACATTCTCCGTGAAAATTTCTCGAATATTTCCATGGCAAGAAATAAACGACAACCTCTCACTTCATCGCATTTAAACGGTTTTAACAAAAAAGACATTGTTTGCTTGACTTTAAAAACCGTTATAAAATCGTACATATATACGATTGCACGATTATATATTATACAAACAAAGCGACTTGATTGCAAGCGAAATCTATAGTTTTTCGATTTGTTTGCAAGTGAATAAAAAAGCTAGGCAAGGAGCCTAGCTTTTTCTTTATATCGCTCGATTACTTTTCGATTTTAGAAACAACACCTGAACCTACTGTACGTCCACCTTCACGGATTGAGAAGCGTGTTCCTTCTTCAATCGCGATTGGGGAGATAAGTTCAACTGTCATTTCAACGTTGTCACCAGGCATTACCATTTCTACACCTTCTGGTAACTCTACTACACCCGTTACGTCTGTCGTACGGAAGTAGAACTGTGGACGATAGTTTGTGAAGAATGGTGTATGACGTCCACCTTCGTCTTTTGATAAGACGTATACTTCAGCTTGGAAACGTGTGTGTGGCGTGATTGAACCAGGTGCCGCTAAAACTTGACCACGGCTTACTTCTTCACGCTGAACTCCACGGAGAAGCGCTCCGATGTTGTCTCCTGCTTCAGCATAGTCGAGAAGCTTACGGAACATTTCAACTCCTGTAACTGTCGTCTTCATTGGCTCATCAGTTAAACCGATAATTTCAACTTCGTCACCAACTTCGATACGACCGCGCTCTACACGACCAGTAGCAACTGTTCCACGACCAGTGATTGAGAATACGTCCTCAACTGGCATCATGAATGGCTTATCTGTGTCACGCTCTGGCTCTGGAATGTACTCGTCTACTGCTTCCATAAGCTCGATAATCTTCTGCTCATACTCTTCGTCCCCTTCAAGGGCTTTAAGAGCTGAACCAGCGATTACTGGTACGTCATCTCCTGGGAAGTCATACTCAGATAATAACTCACGTACTTCCATTTCAACTAACTCAAGTAACTCTTCGTCGTCTACCATGTCAACTTTGTTTAAGAATACGACGAATGCTGGAACTCCAACGTTACGTGATAATAAGATGTGCTCACGAGTTTGTGGCATCGGACCGTCAGCTGCAGATACTACTAAGATCGCACCGTCCATTTGCGCTGCACCTGTGATCATGTTCTTAACGTAGTCTGCGTGACCTGGGCAGTCAACGTGTGCGTAGTGACGGTTTTCTGTTTCATACTCAACGTGAGAAGTAGCGATTGTAATTCCACGCTCACGCTCTTCCGGTGCACCGTCGATTTGGTCGTATGCCATTGCTCCGTCTGTTCCTTGAACTTTATGCATAACTGTTGTAATAGCTGCTGTTAATGTTGTTTTACCATGGTCAACGTGTCCTAATGTTCCAATGTTAACGTGTGGTTTCGAACGATCAAATTTTTCTTTTGACATTTGTATTTCCTCCTTAAATATTTACATAAATTATTATAACTAAGTTTCTCTTAGTTGTTAATGATTTACTTAAACTAATTTAAAACAGCTTTATTCGCCAGCACTTTTCTCGATAATTTCATCGGCGATTTGCTTTGGTACCTCCGCATAGTGGTCGAATACCATTGTGTACGTTCCACGGCCTTGCGTGTTAGAACGTAATGCCGTTGCGTATCCGAACATTTCTGCAAGGGGTACATACGCTCTTACGAGTTGTGCATTACCGCGCGCTTCCATTCCATCGACGCGTCCGCGACGAGATGTTACATCTCCCATAATGTCTCCCATGTATTCTTCTGGAACGACGATTTCTACCTTCATCATCGGCTCGAGTAATACTGGGTCACATTTGTTTTTAGCCGCTTTTAGTGCCATTGATGCTGCAATCTTAAACGCCATTTCGTTAGAGTCAACATCGTGGTAACTACCATCAAATAAAGTCGCCTTTATATCGATTAGTGGATAGCCTGCTAAAACACCTGTTTCAAGAGCTTCTTCAATTCCCTGCTCTACAGATGGAATGTACTCTCGAGGAACAACTCCTCCAACAATCTCATCGTTAAACTCGAAGCCTGCTCCTTCTTCGTTCGGACCAAAACGAATCCAAACGTGACCGTATTGTCCACGTCCACCAGATTGACGAATAAACTTACCCTCAATCTCGGCTTCTTTACGGAACGTTTCACGATAAGCTACTTGTGGTGCTCCAACGTTCGCTTCAACTTTGAATTCACGCTTGAGTCGGTCGACGATAACGTCTAGGTGTAATTCACCCATACCTGAAATAATCGTCTGACCAGTTTCAGCATCGGATTCAGCTACGAACGTCGGGTCTTCTTCAGCAAGCTTACCAAGTGCAATACCCATCTTGTCTTGGTCAGCTTTCGTCTTTGGTTCGATTGCTACAGAAATAACTGGCTCTGGGAATTCCATCGATTCTAAAATAACCGGGTGATCTTCCGCGCACAGTGTATCTCCTGTTGCAGTATCACGCAATCCTACTGCTGCTGCAATTTCACCGCAATGGATTTCATCAATCTCTTCACGTGAGTTTGCATGCATTTGGAGAATACGTCCGATACGTTCGCGCTTGTTTTTACCAGTATTTAATACGTATGAGCCAGCCTTTAATGTTCCTGAGTATACACGGAAGAATGTTAATTTACCAACGTATGGGTCAGTCATTACTTTAAACGCTAATGCTGAAAACGGTTCGTTATCGTCCGCTTTACGCTCTGTTTCCTCTTCCGTTCCAGGAACAATTCCTTTGATTGAAGGAATATCTGTCGGTGCTGGTAAATAGTCGATTACTCCGTCTAGCAATAACTGTACACCGCGGTTCTTGAATGCCGAACCACAAAATACTGGATAAAAGTCTACTTCGAGCGTCGCTTTTCGAATCGCTGCCTTTAACGCATCGATTTCGATTTCTTCACCTTCGAGGTAAGCCATCATAATATCCTCGTCGTAGTCAGCAACGGCTTCGATTAATTCGTTACGTAGTTCTTCTGCCTGTTCTTTATATTCATCAGGAATCTCTCGTGGCTCTGCCATTGTTCCCATTTCATCTTTGTAGTAAATCGCATGCATATGAAGTAAGTCGATAATACCCTCGAACTCATCTTCTGCACCGATTGGGAATTGTACTGGATGTGCATTCGCTCCGAGACGATCCTTCAATGTGCTCGTTGCGTACAAGAAGTCCGCACCGATCTTATCCATTTTGTTGATGAAAACAATTCTCGGTACACCGTATGTTGTCGCTTGTCTCCAAACAGTTTCTGTTTGAGGCTCAACACCCGACTGAGCATCAAGAACTGTAATCGCACCATCTAGAACGCGCAGTGAACGTTCAACTTCTACTGTGAAGTCTACGTGACCAGGCGTGTCAATAATGTTAATACGATGACCTTCCCACTCTGCAGTTGTTGCAGCGGATGTAATCGTGATTCCACGTTCCTGCTCTTGTTCCATCCAGTCCATCTCAGATGCACCTTCATGCGTTTCTCCTACTTTATGAATACGCCCTGTGTAGAAAAGAATACGCTCTGTCGTCGTTGTCTTTCCGGCATCAATATGTGCCATAACTCCGATGTTTCGCGTCTTTTCCAAGGAGAACTCTCTAGCCATAAATCTTTCTCCTTCCTTTCAAAACGAATATTTTTATTACCAACGATAATGTGCAAAAGCTTTGTTCGCTTCCGCCATTTTGTGTAAATCTTCTTTTCTTTTAACGGCTCCACCCGTGTTGTTTGAAGCATCTAAAATTTCGTTTGCCAATCTTTCTTCCATCGTCTTCTCGCCGCGTTCACGGGCATAGTTTACGAGGAAGCGAAGACCTAGGGCTTCACGACGCTCTGGTCGCACCTCCATTGGTACTTGATAGTTGGAACCACCAACTCGACGAGCGCGCACTTCAAGCACTGGCATAACGTTTTCCATTGCTTGCTCAAACACATCCATTGGGTTTTGGCCACTTTTTTCTTCGATTATGTTGAATGCGTCATATAAGATCCGTTGTGCTAAACCTCTTTTACCATCAACCATAATTTGGTTGATTAGTCGTGTCACAACCTTCGAATTGTATATTGGATCTGGTAATACATCTCTTTTTGGTACAGGTCCTTTACGAGGCATCTCTGTTCCTCCTTTCTTTAACTCTTGCTGTAATGTCTAGTTTAGTCTTTCGGCTTTTTCGCACCGTATTTTGAACGACCTTGCATACGCCCTTCAACTCCCGCTGTGTCGAGCGCTCCACGAACTACGTGGTAACGTACACCCGGTAAGTCTTTTACACGTCCACCTCTTAAAAGAACAACACTGTGCTCTTGTAAGTTGTGACCGATTCCTGGGATATATGCAGTCACTTCCATGTTATTTGATAAACGAACACGTGCATATTTACGTAACGCTGAGTTAGGTTTCTTCGGCGTTAACGTTCCAACACGTGTACATACTCCACGCTTTTGTGGTGAGTTTACGTTTGTAAAACGCTTTTTAAACGTGTTATATCCACGGTTTAACGCTGGGGAGTCTGATTTTTTTGGTTTGCTCTTTCTCCCTTTACGAATTAACTGGTTAATTGTAGGCATTATGTTTCCTCCCTTCAAATATAATAATACTTTAGTAGTTTATTTAATCAAAGGCTTCCTTCGCTCACAAGGTTAGTAACATGTAATACATCACCTTATGGAACGAAATAACTGTTCAGCTAAAGAACATGAACAACAATTTCACCTTTAATGGCAATAGCGTCGTTAAAAGCTACCTCTTTACCCACACATCCAGGTGGTTCATTTTTTGGTGCAAGATATTTACTCCTTGCGAATCGCCACAGTCGATGCGTCCACATCGATATCACAAGCCTTGCCAAGCTCATGCTTCGAATCAACTTCGACAATCGGAACATTCAGTTCCTCCGCAAGCTCTACGACTTGATTCGTTACTCGAGCATCTGCATCTTTTGCGACAAAAACTTCTTCCACGTCACCATTTCTTATCGCTTTTAACGTTTGTTTCGTTCCGATAATTATTCGTGACTGAAGTTGTCTTACTCTTTCATAAGACATAGAACGACCTCCAATACGAAGCGTAGTTCGGAAACACCTTGAATATATTATCATCATTTATCTATCATGTCAATTGATTATATCATTTTGTTTAAAACTTCTTTAGTCATTAAACGTAAAAATTATTAAATTAGGACATCGAAGTGACCTTATCCTTAACTGACAAGATCACTTCGATCATTCCTGTTTATCGTTTTAAATTTAACTTGTTACTTCGTCTTCTTCGCTCACTGCTTCTGTTTCTACTTGATCAACTTCAAGTTTGCGATAACGTTGCATTCCTGTACCAGCAGGGATTAATTTTCCGATAATGACGTTTTCTTTTAGGCCAAGTAAGGAGTCTGTCTTTCCTTTGATGGCCGCATCTGTCAAGACGCGGGTAGTCTCCTGGAAAGATGCTGCCGATAGGAACGACTCTGTTTCAAGGGAGGCTTTCGTAATACCTAGCAATACTGGTTCTCCCACAGCTGGCTCTAAGCCTTCTCTTAATACTTCATTGTTAATCTCTTTGAACTCATGTAGTTCAATAAGCGAACCTGGTAGTACATCTGTATCGCCAGATTCTAAGATCTTCACCTTGCGTAACATTTGTCGAACCATTACTTCGATATGCTTATCTCCAATTTCTACCCCTTGCATACGATATACTCGCTGCACTTCACGAAGTAGGTACGATTGGACCCCTTCTACCCCTTTGATACGGAGTAATTCTTTCGGGTCGATTGAACCTTCTGTTAACTCTTGACCAGCCTCTACTTCGTCACCGACAGCAACTTTTAGGCGGGCATTGTATGGTACAGGGAACTCAATCGTTTCGACATCACTTTCGATAACGACTTCACGTTTGTCACGAGTTTCGGTTATGTCTGTAACTGTTCCATCGATGCTACTAATGACTGCTTTACCCTTTGGATTACGCGCTTCAAACAGTTCCTGAATACGTGGTAAACCTTGGGTAATGTCATCACCTGCAACTCCACCAGTGTGGAAAGTACGCATTGTCAACTGAGTTCCAGGCTCTCCAATCGATTGAGCAGCGATAATTCCAACTGCTTCTCCTACTTCAACATCGGTACCTGTCGCTAGGTTACGGCCATAACATTTCTTACAAACTCCATGCTTTGTATTACAAGTAAAGACGGAGCGAATTACAACTTCTTCAATTCCAGCACGAATGATTTTCTTCGCTTCGTCTTCATTAATCATTTCATCCGCTTTTACGATTATTTCGCCTGTTTCTGGATCGACGACATCATCGAAAGATGTACGGCCGACGAGACGATCGTAGAGTGGTTCGATTAATTCGGACTCAACAGCTAACTCCGTAACTTTTAAGCCACGGTCTGTTCCGCAGTCGTCTTCACGAACGATGACATCTTGTGCTACGTCAACGAGACGACGAGTTAAATATCCAGAGTCTGCCGTCTTGAGCGCTGTATCCGCAAGACCTTTACGTGCACCGTGCGTAGAAATAAAGTATTCTAGTACACTTAGACCTTCACGGAAACTCGATTTAATAGGAAGTTCGATAATACGTCCAGCCGGGTTAGCCATAAGTCCACGCATACCTGCTAATTGCGTGTAGTTCGACGGGTTACCTCGGGCTCCAGAATCACTCATCATATAAATTGGGTTTTGTGGGTCTAATGACTCCATCAATCTATCTTGGATATCCTCACGAACTTCTGTCCAAATTGATATAACTCGATTATAACGCTCTTCTTCTGTAATAAGCCCTCTTCTAAATTGCTTTTGTACCGTATCTACCTTTTCTTGGGCTTCATCTAATAATTCTTCTTTGTTGTTTAAGACGACGATATCTGAAATTCCTACTGTCATTCCTGCAATTGTTGAATAGTGGAAGCCTAAATCTTTCATGCGGTCAAGCATTTTTGAAGTTTCGCTAATCTTATATTTATTAAATACTTCCGCAATTATATCGCCCAAGATACCTTTCTTAAACGGTGATACGATATCACGTTTACTAATTTCTTCTTTTACATCGACGCTTCCTTCGATAAAGTAATGGTCTGGTGTTTCGACTTCTAGATTGTGACGTGTCGGCTCGTTAATGTATGGGAAGGAATCCGGAATAATTTCGTTGAAAATGATTTTCCCTACTGTCGTAACGAGTAGCTTCTTATTCTGTTCCTCCGTAAAGGTTGGATTATTTAGGCTACTTGCACGAACAGCAATCCGCGAATGTAAATGGACGTATCCATTTCGATATGCGATAAGGGCTTCGTTCGGGTCTTTAAATACCTTCCCTTCTCCGATTGCTCCCGGCACTTCCATCGTTAAGTAATAGTTTCCTAACACCATATCCTGTGATGGTGTTACGACCGGTTTTCCATCCTTCGGATTCAGAATATTTTGGGCCGCTAACATTAAAATGCGGGCTTCCGCTTGAGCTTCGGCTGAAAGTGGTACGTGTACCGCCATTTGGTCTCCGTCGAAGTCAGCATTATACGCTGTACAGACGAGTGGGTGAAGACGAATCGCTCGCCCCTCGACTAAAGTCGGTTCGAACGCTTGAATACCGAGACGGTGTAACGTTGGGGCACGGTTCAGTAGTACTGGGTGCTCCTTAATAATATCTTCTAAAACATCCCACACTTCTGGATGAACCCGTTCGATCATACGTTTTGCCGACTTGATGTTATGCGCGATATTTTGTCCGACTAACTCTTTCATAATAAATGGCTTAAATAGTTCTAAAGCCATTTCCTTCGGTAGTCCGCACTGATACATCTTTAAGCTAGGACCAACGACGATTACTGAACGGCCGGAATAGTCGACTCGTTTACCGAGCAAGTTTTGACGGAAGCGTCCTTGCTTTCCTTTCAACATATGGGAAAGAGACTTTAACGGACGGTTTCCAGGTCCCGTAACTGGGCGACCGCGACGACCGTTATCAATTAATGCGTCGACAGCCTCTTGTAACATACGCTTTTCGTTCTGTACGATGATGCTTGGTGCTCCTAAGTCAAGGAGTCGCTTCAGACGGTTGTTACGGTTAATTACACGACGGTATAAGTCGTTTAAGTCTGAAGTTGCAAAACGTCCACCATCTAACTGAACCATCGGACGAATCTCCGGTGGAATTACCGGAAGAACGTCTAAGATCATCCATTCTGGCTTGTTTCCAGAATTACGGAAAGCCTCTAGCACCTCTAGACGACGAATAGCACGCGTTCTTCTTTGACCTTGGACTGTTTTTAATTCTTCTTTCAATTCGGCGACTTCTTTATCTAAGTCGATATCTTGTAATAACTTACGTACAGCTTCTGCTCCCATTTCCGCCTTAAAAGCATTTCCGTATTTCTCATAGAAGCTACGGTATTCTTTTTCGGAAAGAAGTTGCTTTTTCTCTAATCGTGTGTCACCTGAATCCGTAACAACATACGCTGCGAAATATAAAATTTCTTCCAAGGCTCTCGGTGACATATCTAAAAGCAAGCCCATACGACTTGGTATCCCTTTAAAGTACCAAA
Source organism: uncultured Pseudogracilibacillus sp. (assembly GCA_937960785.1). Classification (GTDB taxonomy): domain Bacteria; phylum Bacillota; class Bacilli; order Bacillales; family Amphibacillaceae; genus Pseudogracilibacillus. Next base: position 22,976 of record CALGOZ010000015.1, on the reverse strand, counting down.
TGTGGGATACCGGGGCTGCAAGTTCGATATGTCCCATACGCTCGCGACGTACTTTAGACTTCGTTACTTCTACACCACAACGATCACAAACGACACCTTTATAACGAACTCGTTTGTACTTACCGCAATGACACTCCCAATCTTTTTGCGGTCCAAAAATACGTTCACAGAAAAGGCCATCCTTTTCTGGCTTTAACGTTCGGTAATTGATCGTTTCCGGCTTTTTGACTTCACCGTACGACCATGAACGTATTTTTTCTGACGAGGCTAAACCTATCTTCATAAATTCAAAATTATTTACATCAAGCAAGGGCTCTACCTCCCATATTTTTCCGTCCTTATTCAACTCTACATTTTATTTATGATGGAACAGAAAAGGTCGAGTGAACGACCTTTTCTGTATCTTTTTACTTCTCGTGTTGAACTTCTAAGTTTAACGAATCTTCTTTTTCGTTATCTTCTTCCTCGAGGGCACGTAAATCAATCTCTTCTTCATCGCTTGAAAGCATCTTTACGTCCATACCAAGGCTTTGTAGTTCCTTAATGAGTACTTTAAACGATTCAGGAACGCCTGGCTCAGGCACATTTTCGCCTTTTACGATTGCTTCGTACGTTTTCACCCGTCCGACTATATCATCCGACTTCACCGTTAACAGCTCTTGCAGTGTGTAAGCTGCACCGTATGCTTCGAGAGCCCAAACTTCCATCTCTCCGAAACGCTGTCCACCGAACTGAGCCTTTCCCCCAAGAGGTTGTTGGGTAACGAGCGAATACGGTCCTGTCGAACGAGCGTGTAGTTTGTCGTCGACCATATGCGACAACTTCAGCAAGTACGAAATACCAACTGCTACTCGGTTGTCGAATGGCTCACCGGTACGACCGTCGTAAAGAATCGTCTTCGCATCGCGAGGCATTCCCGCTTCTTCTAACGTATCCCAAACATCTTGTTCATTTGCTCCATCAAAGACTGGTGATGCGACGTGGATACCGAGTTCACGGGCTGCCATTCCTAAATGTAACTCAAACACTTGTCCGATGTTCATTCGAGATGGAACTCCTAACGGGTTTAACATAATATCGATTGGCGTTCCATCTGGTAAGAACGGCATATCTTCTTCTGGTAACAGTTTTGAAATAACCCCTTTGTTACCGTGGCGTCCTGCCATTTTATCCCCTTCGGAAATCTTACGCTTCTGAACGATATAGACACGGATTAATTTGTTTACACCTGGTTTTAATTCGTCACCTTCTTCACGATCGAAAACTTTTACATCGTGAACGATTCCTCCGGCTCCGTGAGGCACTTTCAAGGAAGTATCACGAACTTCTCGAGCCTTCTCACCAAAGATAGCATGGAGCAAACGCTCTTCTGCGGATAGTTCAGTGACGCCTTTTGGTGTGACTTTTCCGACTAAAATATCTCCGTCTTTTACTTCAGCACCGATGCGAACAATTCCATTTTCATCTAAGTTCTTAAGGGCATCTTCTCCGACGTTTGGAATATCCCGTGTAATCTCTTCAGGCCCTAACTTCGTATCGCGTGCTTCGGCTTCGTACTCCTCAATATGAATCGATGTAAAGGTATCATCCTTTACGAGTCGCTCACTCATAATAATAGCGTCCTCGTAGTTGTATCCTTCCCACGTCATAAAGGCAACGAGTACGTTACGGCCGAGGGCAAGTTCCCCTTTCTCCATTGAAGGACCGTCGGCTAAAATGTCACCCTTTTCAACCCTGTCACCTTGGTTTACAATCGGTTGCTGATTGTAACAGGTACCTTGGTTTGATCGGACGTACTTTTGCAAACGGTACGTATCGGTATCTCCTTCTACTTCCTTTCCATCAACTTCTGAAATCCGTCTTACGACAATTTCACGGGCTTCGACTTTCTCAACGATTCCATCATGACGGCAAATGACTGCCGAACCAGAATCCTTTCCAGCCATGTACTCCATTCCCGTACCGACAATCGGTGCCTCTGGTTCAAGCAATGGTACTGCTTGACGTTGCATGTTTGCACCCATTAGTGCACGGTTCGAGTCGTCGTTTTCTAAAAACGGAATACAAGCTGTCGCTGCCGAGACGACTTGCTTTGGAGAAACATCCATGTAATCGACTTGATCACGGGAGACGATTGTGTTTTCCCCACGGAATCGGGCGATTACTTCTTCATCCATAAAGCTTCCGTCCTCGTTAAGACGCGCATTCGCCTGAGCGACGACGTATAAATCTTCCTCATCCGCTGTTAAATAGTCAATCTCATCTGTTACTCGACCTGTTTCCGGGTCGACACGACGGTAAGGCGTCTCGATAAAGCCAAATTTATTCACTCTAGCATAGGATGATAGAGAGTTAATTAACCCAATGTTTGGACCTTCCGGTGTCTCAATTGGACACATACGACCGTAGTGGGAATAGTGAACGTCTCGCACTTCCATTCCTGCTCGTTCTCGCGTAAGTCCGCCTGGTCCAAGGGCCGAGAGACGACGCTTATGCGTTAATTCCGCTAATGGGTTCGTCTGATCCATAAATTGTGATAACTGAGAACTTCCGAAGAACTCTTTAATCGATGCGATTACTGGTCGAATGTTAATAAGTTGCTGTGGCGTAATACTAGACGTATCCTGAATAGACATTCGCTCACGAACCACTCGCTCCATTCGAGAAAGTCCAATTCGGAATTGGTTTTGTAAAAGTTCCCCTACTGAGCGTAAACGACGGTTACCTAAGTGGTCGATATCATCAGTATGGCCGACTTCATGTAATAAATTAAAGAAATAGTTGATCGACGCTAAGATATCTGCAGGAGTAATATGTTTAACGTCATCAGCGATATGTCCATTTCCTACGACATGTAACACTCGCTCTCCTTCTGCATCTGTCGGGTCGATTATTTTAATTAATTGAAGTTCAACTTCGTCTTCAATAACCCCTTGTAAAGTCATTGTCTTTAAGCCTAATGGATTTTCTTCATCTTCTAAATAAGGTAACAATTTGTTTAATAGTTTACGGTCAATCTTGTCACCTTTTTCAGCGATTACTTCACCCGTCTCTTCATCGACAAGCGTTTCAGCTAGCGTTTGATTTAATAAGCGGTCTTTAATATTTAACTTTTTGTTCGTTTTGTAACGGCCTACATAAGCTAGATCGTAACGCTTTGGATCGAAAAAGCGTGTTTCTAATAAACTTTTAGCATTCTCTACTGTCGGTGGTTCACCGGGACGTAGGCGCTCATAAATTTCTAGTAATGCTTTTTCCGAAGTTTCTAAATTATCTTTTTCTAGCGTATTTTGTAAGTATTCGTTATCTCCAATTAAGTCGATAATCTCTTGGTCTGAACTTAACCCTAACGCTCGTAATAAAACGGTAATAGGTAACTTTCTCGTTCTATCAATTCGGACATAAACGACATCTCGAGCATCGGTCTCATACTCTAACCAAGCTCCACGGTTCGGAATTACCGTTGCCGTTAATCCACGCTTACCGTTTTTATCAATCTTTTCATTGTAATAGACGCTAGGTGAACGGACGAGCTGGGAAACGATGACACGTTCGGCACCGTTTATAATAAACGTTCCTGTCTCTGTCATAAGTGGGAAATCTCCCATAAATACTTCTTGCTCTTTCACTTCACCTGTCTGGTTGTTTATTAGGCGAACGCGAACGCGAAGTGGCGCACTGTATGTGACGTCTCGTTCCTTCGATTCTTCTATAGGATACTTCGGTTCTCCGAGACTATAATCGATAAATTCTAGCGATAAATTTCCAGCAAAGTCTTCGATTGGGGAAATGTCATCGAACATTTCCTTTAATCCTTCTTCTAAAAACCAATCGTACGAAGCTGTTTGAATTTCGATTAAATTCGGCAATTCAAGCACTTCGCTAATTCGTGCGTAACTTCGGCGCTTACGATGTTTTCCATACTGAATGACTCGTTGAGCTACCAATAATCTTCACCCCTAAATGAAACATTTTTTCACGCATCCTAACTCGATCGTTAGAGCTTTATGATAAAAATAAGGATTGCCTTTCAATATCTTTCGCTTGTCTTTTTATTTGTTTTGCGTTATGATTTTTTCAAATAAAAAATTCAGCTATACGATTTTTAAAGGAGAATTCGTATACACTTCTCTTCCTTGTATAAAGCGAAAAAAGGTTTTACGTAAAAACCTTCCTCTTATTCATTCCTAACGGCAAACAGAATGAACATATATTGATTTATATCCCTAATTTACTCCTTAAAAAAACATAGATTCTTTCACTTATCTTTCCATTATAAACGATTTGTACCATCGTTATACATTGATAAAAGCTTGTATTGTTGCTTGACAACCCTTAAACATTACGGCATTGAGAAATTATACCATATCATAAAAACTTCGTCAATTATCCTCTTTCACCGCTCGAAATATATAATATCCTTTACGACGGTTTTCTACGGTAACTTTAGAAAATAATGTTGATAAAAAACGTTGGAACGATGGTGCCCCTTGCTTCTTCTGGATGACGACCCACAACTCGCCCCCTAGCTGTAACCGAGATTGACTTTCTTCAATCATTGGATAAACGATTTTTTTCCCAGCACGAATTGGTGGATTTGTAACGATTGCTGCAAAATTACTTTCCTCGACATTAGCAAACCCTTCACTAAGGAGTGCTTTCGCATTATCTACGTTATTTTGAGCGATGTTCTTTTTCGTTAGAGAAATTGCTCGCTCGTTTATATCAACCATAAGGATTGTTCGGTCCTTGAAAGTTTTCGCCAACGATATCCCAATCGGACCATAACCACAACCTAAATCTAGAATTGGTCCAGATATTTCTGGCTCTTGAAAAGTTTCTATTAATAATTGGGAGCCAAAATCGACACTGCGTTTCGAAAATACACCGCTCGCTGTCGTGAAAGTAAAAGTGTGATTACGGAGCGTACATTCGATTTGGTCGGTCTTCAATTGTGAGTGTGGTTGTTTGGAGTAATAATGTTCGGACATTTTATACACCCGTTTCATGTTGGATTATATTGTCATTTATCCTTCTGTATTAGCTAATATACTTCATGTTATACATACTTGGGGACATTGGGGATTCGTGAAAGCATATAAAAGCTCGTCAAAAATGACGAGCTTTTATCTTATTTATTGTAATTACTTAAGTTCAACTGACGCTCCAGCTTCTTCTAACTTCTCTTTCATTTCTTCGGCTTCTTCTTTTGCGACAGCCTCTTTCACTGTATTCGGTGCACCGTCTACTAAGTCTTTCGCGTCTTTTAAGCCGAGTCCAGTAAGGTCACGAACAACTTTAATAACTTTAATCTTCGATGAACCAGCATCAGCTAAGACAACGTCAAACTCAGACTTCTCTTCAGCTGCACCTGCGTCTCCTGCCGCACCTGCAACTGCTACTGGAGCTGCTGCTGTTACACCAAATTCTTCTTCAATTGCTTTTACTAATTCATTTAATTCTAAAACTGACATTTCTTTTACCGCTTCGATAATCTGTTCTTTAGTCATCTGTTCTTTCCTCCTAATATTTTTTATATATTAACGTTCTGACGTATAATTTTTATTCTTCGCCTGCTTCTTCTTTCTGATCTGCTACCGCCTGAGTCGCATACGCTAAATTGCGAATTGGACCTTGCAAGACGCTAAGCAACATAGAAAGTAAACCTTCGTAGTCTGGTAACGTCGATAATTCTTTAATTTCATCGAGCGTTGCGATTTCACCTTCGATGACGCCACCTTTAATTTCGAGCGCTTCGTGATCCTTTGCAAATTCATGGAGCACTTTCGCCGGTGTTACGACATCGTCTTTACTAAAGGCAATCGCAGTCGGCCCTACTAAAGTTTCTTTCAACTCTTCTAAGCCTGCCGCTTCTGCCGCACGGCGGGATAACGTATTTTTATAGACTTTATATTCGACGTTATTTTCACGTAACTGTTTACGTAGTTCCGTCACTTCTTCTACAGTTAAACCACGATAATCAACGAGTACCGTCGATTCACTTTCTTTTAACTTTTCCGTAATCTCTTCAACGATTTGTTTCTTTGATTCGAGAGTAGCCATTCATCCACCTCCTAGGTTGTTATACAGGTGTTTCGTATATTAAAAATGCCTCCACAAGTAGACGTGGAGGCATAGATTATTCATAAAAACGCAGATTGCGCTTTGCAAGTATAATCTTTAAACACCTCGGCAGGATTATTAAGCACTACTTCGTGCCCCTGAGTCTACGGTATAACGTTATTTTATTTAACTCTTGAAAGTATAACTTATCTATTTTAATTTGTCAATTACAACTTCACATAAGGACTGACATCAATCTTGATTCCTGGTCCCATCGTAGAAGAAATTGTTGCATTTCGAATATACGTTCCTCGAGCAGATTGCGGTCTTACACGAACAACTGTTTCAATCATCGTTTCTAAGTTCTCGACTAACTGCTCATCATCAAAGGAAACTTTTCCAACTGCAACGTGTAAGTTCGCAGCTTTATCTACGCGGTATTCTACTTTACCAGCTTTAATTTCTTCAACTGCTTTTCCTACGTCGAATGTTACGGTACCAGTTTTCGGGTTAGGCATGAGGCCTTTCGGTCCTAAGACACGTCCAAGTTTTCCAACTTCCGCCATCATATCTGGTGTTGCGACAACGACGTCGAAATCGAACCATCCTTCGTTAATTTTCGCGATAATGTCTTCATCACCAATATAATCAGCGCCAGCTTCTTCAGCCTCTTTTATCTTCTCACCTTTAGCAAAAACGAGTACGCGTTGCGTCTTTCCTGTGCCGTGTGGTAATACGACGGCACCGCGGATATTTTGGTCCGCATGTTTCGGATCAACGCCGAGACGAAAAGCAAGTTCTACAGTTTCGTCAAAGTTAGCGGTCGCTGTCTTCTTTAATAATGTTACTGCTTCACGTAAGTCATACGTTTTTGTGCGATCGACTAACTTTATCGCTTCTTCGTATTTTTTTCCTCTTTTTTTCAACTTCATATCCTCCTTCTTTGTGGTAGTAACGGTTTAACCTCCCACGTTTCCGGCACTGCAAAGTCGAAACTTAATCTTCGACAGTAATTCCCATACTTCTTGCAGTACCTTCAACCATACGCATCGCTGCTTCGACATCTGCTGCGTTTAAATCTTTCATCTTAGTCTCAGCGATTTCACGTACTTGATCTCGTTTTACTGAAGCTACTTTATTACGGTTTGGCTCTCCTGATGCTTTATCAATTCCAGCTGCCTTCTTCAATAAGACTGCTGCTGGTGGAGTTTTCGTAATAAATGTAAACGAGCGGTCTTCAAACACCGTAATTTCAACCGGGATAATTAACCCTGCTTGTTCCTGTGTTTGCGCGTTAAATTCTTTACAAAAACCCATAATATTAATCCCTGCCTGTCCAAGGGCTGGACCTACTGGTGGTGCAGGGTTTGCCTTTCCTGCTGGGATTTGTAATCGTACAACATCAATTACTTTTTTAGCCACGAAACACACCTCCTCTAGTTCGTGATGTGGTAATTGGGCTTTCACCCTCCCACTCAAGTACGAAGGCTTAGAAAGCTATCCGTACAACATAAAGAATTTAACATATTTTTTCACAATTAGCAAGAGAAATAACGTAATTATACTTTTTCAATTTGTGTGAATTCAAGTTCGACTGGCGTTTCTCGACCGAACATATTGACATGGACTTTTACCGTTTGTTTATCGAGATCAATTTCTTCAATTGTGCCAATCATATCGGCAAAAGGTCCGTCGATTACTTTTACATTTTCCTTCACTTCAAAATCTACTGAAACCGTCGACTCTTTCATTCCCATTCGCTTCATAATTTCATCGACCTCGTGAGGCATAAGGGGCGTCGGTTTTGTCCCTTGACCACTTGAGCCGACGAAGCCCGTGACTCCCGGAGTGTTACGGACAACATACCAAGAATCATCGGTCATAATCATTTCTGCTAACACGTAACCAGGGAATACTTTTTTTGTCTTTACTTGTTTTTTACCATCTTTAATCGTCGTTTCTTCTTCTTCGGGGACAATCACTTGAAATATTTTATCCTGCATTCCCATCGTTTCGACTCTTTTTTCTAAATTTACCTTTACTTTGTTCTCATACCCAGCATACGTATGGATCACATACCAAGCAGTTTCCATCATAAACCTCCGTTCTACTTTCTCCTTCTTTAAGTGCTATAAAACTGATACTACGCTTTTTTTGCATTAACCTACTAATCGAAATAACAACTTCCCCGAAAAGTAAAAATTTGCCGAAAAAAGACAATATTAAAAACCCGTGCTAAGCGGGTTTTTACAAAGACGACATATGACAAACGAAACATTGTTTACATTGACATTATACCATATTTTCTCTTTCACTATTCAAATAGTGCATTTAAAATTTGTGTAATCCCTAAGTCGATTACCGCAAAGAAAATCGCTACAAAAGCGACGGTTACAACAACAGTAGTTGTATAACTTACTAGCTCTTGTCCCTTCGGCCACGTTACTTTACGCATTTCGCGGGCCACATCTCTAAAAAACTTGAAAATATTCACTGTCTTCCTCCAGCTTCCCTCTATTTTGTTTCACGATGGATTACATGTTTATTGCAATGTTTACAGTACTTTTTTATTTCGAGTCTTTCTTGATTTTTGAATGTGTTTTTCGTCGTTGTATAATTTCGATTTAAACATACTGTACAAGCTAAAGTAATTTTTTTATTCATTAGTCGTTCACCATTTTTTACATTTCTTTTTTTAATGTAACACGGTTATGATAACGTGTCAATTATTATCGATATTATAATAGTTTATTATAATTCATTTTTTCTCGTTGTGCAATACTCGTTCATTTTTTCACATTATATTTCAGAAAGTAAACCTTCTTTAGAAAGCTCGTCCATTTTGCGACGAACCCGTTGTAAGGCGTTGTCGATAGACTTTTCTTGGCGGTTTAACTTCTTGGCTATTTCATCGTACGTATATCCCTCAACATAATAATGTAATACTTCGAACTCCAAGTGTGTTAACGCTTTCATTATCAACGATAATAAATCGTTAAGTCGCTCTTCTTGAACGAGCTCCTCTAAGGGGTCTATCGTTCCATCGCTACTTAACGTTTCGAGTAATGTTCGTGTTTCTTCTTCTTCATGGACGGGCTTGTACAAAGAAACATAAGAATTTAAGGGTGAATGTTTCAGGCGTGTTGCACTTTTGATCGACGTTATAATTTGTCGAGTAATACAGAGCTCAGCGAAAGATTTAAATGATGATTTTTTCGTCTCATCATAATCGGCAATCGCCTTATATAACCCTATTCTTCCTTCTTGTACTACGTCATCGCGATCGCTTCCGAGCAAAAAATAACCACTCGCCTTTTTATGCACGATGCCTTCATATTTATTCAAAATATACTCAGCTGCATCGCGATCACCTTGGTGAATGTAAGGTAAGACATCTTCATCGATAAGCGCATTGTAAGATTTTCTCGTTTTTACGCTACTCATTGCGTGATTCCCTCCGAATCTTTGCTATTTTTTTCTCTTTTTCTATGTACGAGTATAACGCAAGCTGTTTCAATTCGTCAATACTCATTTTTACTTAATTCCCATAAATGTACCAAAGCGACATTTAATTACATTTACCTTTTTCCTCGGCGACGCATTTCTTCAAGTTTCAACAAAATTTTTTTGTCTAAACGGTCACTTACGCGCCCATTATAAGATCGGGGTGATTCGATTTGCTCAGGTATTGTCCGCTCGAAATGTTCGATGTGCAGTAATAATTCTCGGGCCGGCATTCGTAAAGCCCCTCGACTAAAGATTGTCCGTTGCTCCATATAATCCGACGTTGCTACATACACTTCATTATCGACATGCTTTAACGATTTGACTAACCGTTCGATGCATTCGTCTGCTGTTTCGTTTTCTTGAGTATAAATCACTTCTACTCCGTTATGAAATTGCCGATGCTCCGTCCCTTGTACATACAAGGCATCGAAAACGATAATTACTCTATTTTTTGAGTATGCTTGATATTCTTGCATTCGTTCGATTAAACGTTTTCGGGCTTGGGCGATATCTTTTTCGCGGAGTTTAATAAGTTCGTCCCACGCTCCAATAATGTTATAACCATCAACTACTAATACGTCCATTAACCTTCACCTAGCGGGTTCCGCTTCCGGTAAATTTCATACATTAAAATGCTGGCTGCAACGGAGGCGTTCAACGATGGGATGGCACCTTGCATTGGAATACGAACGAGCCAGTCGCACTTTTCTTTTACTAAGCGGGACATACCGCGCCCTTCGTTACCGATGACAATTGCTATGGCTGTTTCTCCATCGAGGGTTCGATAATCTTCCGAACCATCCCCGTCTGTACCGACTACCCAAATATGCTTGTCCTTTAAAGTGTCAATTGTGCGCGCGATATTCGTCACGCGAACGACAGGAACGTGCTCAACTGCACCAGCAGACGCTTTGGCCACTGTCTCCGTTAAACCGACTGCACGGCGCTTTGGAATAATTACTCCATGGGCGCCGGTAGCATCGGCCGTACGAAGAATTGCTCCCAAGTTATGTGGGTCTTCAAGCTCGTCCAAAATAAGTAAAAAGGGTTGTTCATCTACTGCCTCAGCTCTTTGTAATACTTCATCTAAAGATGCGTAAGAATAACCGGCAGCTATAGCTACAATTCCTTGGTGTTTCCCCCGTGTTAAATCGTTTAATTTTTTACGTGGGACTTTTTGTAGAGGGATTGACTTCTCTTTTATTAAACGTCGGATTTCATTTTCTGTTTGTCGATTGATTTGTTCGGAAATATATATTTTATTAATTGTTCGGCCGGAACGTATTGCCTCGATAAGTGGGTTTTTCCCTATAATATATTCATCGCTCATCGGTCTTCTCCTCACCTTCACCATGTTTTTCGTTCATTGTTAATGCGTATTGTATTAACTCTTCTAGGCGATCTTTTGTGCTGTTTAAATAATGATAACCAATTAAGGCTTCGAAGGCTGTGGCATATTTATAATCTTCAATGGTTATATTTTTCGGAACGGAATGAGTTTTTGCATTGCGGCCCCGGCGGACGATTGATCTTTCTTCTTTCGTTAGTAAATCTTTATGAAGCCACTGTTTGACGACAGTTGCTTGGGCGGGAGCCGAAACGAACTGGACCGCTTCCTCATGCAATTGTTGTGGCTTGACACCGCCCTTATTAATTAAATGATGGCGGACATACAGTTCGTAAACGGCATCACCGATATAGGCTAAAGCAACACTATTTAATTCTCTAGCTTTACTCATTTTTATTCCCTACGCCAACGAACACCTTGTGGAGTATCTTCTAAAATGATGCCTTGCTCTCTCAAGGAGTCTCGAATTTCATCAGCTCGAGCGAAGTTACGCTCTTTTCGTGCCTCTTCTCGTTCTTGGATTAACGTTTCAATCTCTTCATCGAGAAGTTCTGTTTTTGTTAATGTAATTCCTAATACGTCTAAGATTGTCGTCATTGCTTTTTGGAAGGCTTCAAGTACTTCGATATCTGTCTGATTTTCTTCTAAGTATAAATTTGCATCTTTCGATAATTCAAAAAGTACCGTAATTGCATTTGCTGTATTAAAATCATCATCCATTGCTTCTTCAAAAGCTTTTTTGTTTGCTTCAATCTTTTTCAACCATTTGTCTGAGTCGATTCCTAAGTTCGCACTCGTCTGTTTGCGGTGCTCTAAGTTTTCATAGGAGATTTTTATCCGGTCGAAACTGTTTTGAGCACTTTGTAATAATTCATCGGTAAAGTTAATCGGATTACGATAATGGACACTTAACATAAAGAATCGAACAACCATCGGGTCATATTGTTTAATAATATCTTTCGTTAGAATAAAGTTGCCTAAAGACTTTGACATTTTCTCATTATCTATATTGATATAGCCGTTATGCATCCAATAGTTAGCAAATGTTGCATCGTTCAATGCTTCCGATTGAGCAATCTCATTTTCATGGTGTGGAAAAGTTAAATCTTGACCACCGGCATGAATGTCGATTGTTTTACCTAAATATTTTTTCGCCATTGCGGAACATTCAATATGCCAGCCTGGGCGCCCCTTACCCCAAGGAGAATCCCAAGCGATTTCACCGTCTTTGGCCTCTTTCCAAAGAGCGAAATCGAGTGGGTCTTTCTTCTTTTCCCCGACGCGAATTCTCGATCCTGCTCGTAATTCATCAACAGACTGGGCAGACAATTTACCATAGTCTTCAAATGCACGGGGCTGGAAGTACACATCGCCATCGACAACATAGGCGTAATCCTTTTCTATTAGGCCTTCGATAAATTCAATTATCTCGTCGATTGTTTCAGTGACGCGAGGGTGATACGTCGCTTCTTTCACTCCAAGGGCAGACACATCTTTTAAATAAGCATCAATGAAACGATTCGTTAAAGTTTGTACTTCTTCGCCCGTTTCTTTTGCTGCATCGATAATTTTATCATCGACATCGGTAAAGTTTAAAACGTAAGTTACTTCATAACCTTTATATTCGAAATACCTCCGCACCGTATCAAAAACGATTGCTGGTCGAGCATTTCCTATATGAATGTAGTTGTATACGGTTGGACCACAAACGTACATTTTCACTTTATTTTTTTCTAATGGAATGAACTTTTCCTTTTCGCGAGTCATCGAATTATAAATCGTGATTGACATAGTCTCTTCCTTCCTTTAACTTTTTCACTTCTGATTTTAGTTGCTCGATTTCCTCTTGCAACATATTTAGACGTTCTGTTACGGGATCAGGTAATTTATGATGGTCTAACTTTTCTGATACCCGTTTACCATCTTGTTTGACAATTCTACCAGGAATTCCGACAACGGTACAGTTAGATGGTACATCCTTTAGGACGACAGAACCTCCACCGACTTTAGAGTTCTCCCCAATCGTTATTGCACCTAAAATTTTGGCTCCGGTTGCTATAAGTACATTATCTTCAATTGTCGGATGGCGCTTTCCTTTTTCTTTTCCAGTTCCGCCTAACGTAACTCCTTGATAGATTGTTACATCATCACCGATTTCGCAAGTCTCACCGATTACGACTCCCATCCCATGGTCGATGAAGAAACGCCGACCGATTATTGCGCCAGGATGAATTTCAATACCGGTTAAAAAGCGACTAAATTGCGAAATAAATCGGGCGATAAAAAATAACTTTCGTTTATATAAAGCATGAGCAATACGATGAAACCAAATTGCATGCAATCCAGAATACGTTAAGACAACTTCGAGGTAGGTTCTTGCTGCGGGATCTTGTTCAAAAATTACTTCGATATCTTCCCGCATTCGTCTAAATAATTTCATGCTCGCTTTCCTCCTTTTGGCGTATTCATCGTCTATAGGATATGTTAGCTCTCTTTTTTCATAGATAGAAACAACGTAAAAAAACGTCTCGATGTGTCTTAGACACAGAGACGTTGTAACGCGGTTCCACTCTGTTTGGAGTATTATACTCCCAACTTAATACAAGTAACGGTTTGTCTCCGCCATAGCATACTTCCTATTTCCGCTATAGAGCTCCGGGATGCATTTCAATAACTTCTGTTAAACATCACTTTCAGCCTCTGGTGATGCTCTCTGTTCTTAACATCCGTTATTTACTTTTTCCCTTCGTCGCCTTTACATTGTTTGTAATTTTACTATATTACATTTTATGAAAAATGTGAATAATTACGCTCCAAGCTTCCTTAATACTTCGTCTAACCGCTTAACGACAACTTCCTTGCCTAGTAATTCGAGGGCTTTCGGTAATTCCGGTCCGTGCATTTGTCCTGTTGTTGCAACACGAATAGGCATAAAGAGTTGGCGACCACGTTGTTTTGTTTCCTTTTGTGTCGTGCGCATCGCTTGTTTCAGATTGTCTTCGACGAAGTCATCTTCATGAATTAATTGATCAGTAAATACTTGTAAAACATCGATTACTTGTTCGCCTTGCAATACTTCCCAAGCTTCTTCTGTATAATCCAGCTCTTGCTTGAAAAATAATTCCGTTAGTTCAACAATCTCAGCGCCGTAGCGTAATTGCTCCTGATAAAGTAAAATAATTTCTTTTACCCATTGTAATTTTTCCTCTTCAGCATCTTCTTCAATTTTACCCGCTTTTATTAGATGAGGTAAAGCAAGTTCGATTACCGTTTCAGGATCAGCCTTCTTAATATATTCACCGTTCATCCATTGTAGTTTTTTTACATCGAAAACTGCTGCAGAACTTGAAAGACGATTTTCATCGAAAATTTCAATTAACGTCTCTTTATCGAAAATTTCTTCTTCTCCCGTAGGTGACCAACCTAATAACGTAATAAAATTAAACATAGCTTCTGGTAAATAGCCGAGGTCTTTATATTGTTCGATAAACTGAATAATATGTTGATCTCGTTTACTTAATTTTTTTCGTTCTTCGTTTAAAATTAAAGTCATATGACCAAACTTCGGCGGTTCCCAACCGAAAGCTTCGTATACCATCATTTGACGAGGTGTATTTGAAATATGCTCTTCGCCTCGAAGGACGTGTGTAATCCCCATTAAATGATCATCAACTGCTACGGCAAAATTATAAGTTGGGATGCCGTCTTTTTTCACGATAACCCAATCACCGTAATCACTCGATTCAATAGAAATTTCGCCACGCACCATATCATCGAAAGTATATGTTTTATTTTGTGGTACACGGAGACGAATAGCTGGTTTTCTACCCTCTGCGCGGAAAGCTTCCCTTTCTTCTTCCGTTAAATTACTATGGGCTCCGGAGTACTTCGGGACTTGTCCTTTTGCCCGTTGAGCTTCTCGTTCCGCTTCTAACTCTTCCTCTGTCATGAAACATTCGTAAGCTAGATCTCTTTCAAGGAGTTCATCGACGTATTTTTTATAAATATCGAGCCGTTCCATTTGACGATAGGGACCATATTCGCCACCGATATCTGCTCCTTCATCCCACTCGATCCCTAACCATTTTAAAAATTTAAACTGACTTGCTTCGCCACCTTCTACATTTCGCTTTGCATCCGTATCTTCTGTGCGAATGATAAATTTCCCACCGTGATGCCGAGCAAATAAATAATTAAATAAGGCTGTACGAGCATTTCCAATATGCAAATCCCCCGTCGGACTTGGTGCGTATCTTACGCGGACTTCTTTCCCCATGTTCTTCCCTCTTTCTTATGAAATATATATTTATATAAAAGTTCCTAACAAATGTAAATCCCGCCGAAGCGATACGACGGGAATACATAATCTCTTTCAATATAGCATTATGAGACAAGATAATACATCTTTATTTATACAACTTTTACAATGCTTTTTCAAGTATTTTCGGTTTTGCAAAAATCATACGACCGGCTGATGTTTGCAGTACGCTCGTAATTAATACTTCAATTTTCTTTCCAATATAGTCGCGCCCTTCTTCAACGACAATCATCGTTCCGTCATCTAAATAAGCGATGCCTTGATGTTGCTCTTTACCATCTTTAATCACTTGCACGACTAACTCTTCCCCAGGTAAGACTACCGGTTTAACCGCATTGGCTAAGTCATTTATATTTAATACCTCTACTCCTTGAAAATCACATACTTTATTTAAATTAAAATCATTTGTGACGACAATTCCGTGCATTTTTTGCGCTAACTTTACTAATTTACTATCGACTTCTTGGATATCTTCGAAGTCCCCTTCATATATTTCGACTTCAACATCGAGTTCCTTTTGAATTCGGTTTAAAATGTCGAGACCTCGACGTCCTCGATTCCGCTTTAATACATCAGAGGAATCAGCGATATGTTGTAATTCTTCTAATACAAACTGTGGAATGACAATCGTTCCCTCAAGGAAGCCTGTTTGACATATGTCGGCAATGCGACCATCGATAATGACGCTCGTATCTAATATTTTTGGTTTAAGACGGGATTTTCGCTCTTTTCCATCTTCTTTCTTACCTCTATCCCGCCGAGCTATAGAGAATAATACCATAAATTCCTCTCGCCTACGGAAGCCAACTTGGAAGCCTAAATATCCGATAATAATCGTTAGAAAGAGCGGTATAATTTCGGAAATAATTTTTAAACTAAATTCTTGAAGCGATATATTAATTAAATAGGCTACAAGAAGCCCAATGATAAGTCCGACTGTGCCGAAGAGCAAATCGATTACGGGAATTTTGACTAAACCTTCCTCGATCCAACGTAACACTTCTAATACGTAATCTACGGAAAAAACTGATATAGCAAAAAAAACAAGGGTACCGACAACAATTCCGAAATAATTCGTTGTATACCATGCTGACTCTGTTACTCCTAGCAATTGAAGTGCATCAGAGAAATACAAGTAACCGACCGTTCCTCCAGTAATAATGAAGAACAAATGAATAATTCTTTTTAACATTTGCTTTAAGCACCTCCTTATTTTCTATTATGTCCTTTTTCTGTCAATATAATCCGTTAAGTAAAAATTCGTATAAGTATATAACAAAATAATATCATAGCAACTTTTACGAGTCAATTACATAAAGATTAAAATTCTATCACACCGTTTTTTGTTTGTCAATACATTTCGAATTTTGTCAATGAGCTGTCATGGGATCTGACTTTATTGTAAAGCATGACGTAAAGCTTCATGAACGGTCTTAACTCCGATTACTTCAATATTAGCTGGAGGGCTCCAGCCATCTAAGTTATTGTGTGAACAGAGAACTCGTTTGAAACCTAATTTCGCAGCTTCTTGTACCCGTTGTTCGATGCGGGAGACTCTTCTTATTTCACCAGTTAAGCCAACTTCTCCAATAAAAATATCCTCCGGTTTTGTCGGTTCATTGCGAAAACTAGAAGCGATACTTACAGCGATTGCTAAGTCGATTGCAGGCTCATCAAGTTTTACACCGCCAGCTACTTTTATATAGGCATCTTGATTTTGTAACATTAAGCCTACTCGCTTCTCTAACACTGCCATCAGTAAGGGTACACGATTCGAATCGATACCAGTAGCCATTCGACGAGGATTTCCGAAGCTAGAAGGTGAGATTAATGCTTGGATTTCAACGAGAACCGGGCGTGTCCCTTCCATCGACGCAACGACAGTAGAGCCTGAAGCACCTCGGGAGCGCTCTTCTAAAAAGATTTCCGAAGGATTAAGCACCTCTGTTAAACCAGTCTCCTTCATTTCAAAAATTCCCATTTCATTCGTGCTACCGAAACGGTTTTTTACACCACGGACGATTCGGTACGTATGATGCCGTTCACCTTCGAAGTAAAGAACAACATCGACCATATGTTCTAGCATTCTAGGTCCAGCAATTGCTCCTTCTTTCGTAACGTGACCGACAATAAAAATAGGAATGCCTTTTTGTTTTGCAATTTTCATTAAATCCATCGTACATTCTCGAACTTGCGAGACACTTCCAGGTGCACTTGTAATCTCTTCTTTAAACATCGTTTGAATCGAGTCGATGACGACAAAGGCAGGTTCTAATGCTTCGATATAATGAGTGATAGAATGTAAGTTTGTCTCGGACAAAATATAAAGAGAGTCCTCTATTATACCTAGACGATCAGCCCGTAATTTCGTCTGTTCCGTCGATTCCTCCCCCGATACATACAATACTTTAGCGGACTGTTTAGCAATTTGAGAAGACACTTGTAAAAGGAGCGTTGACTTTCCTATTCCCGGGTCACCACCGATTAAAACAAGGGATCCTGGTACGACACCGCCACCTAATACACGGTCGAATTCACCAATCGTCGTGCGTAAGCGGGTGCCTTTTTCTGTTTTTACTTCATTAATTTTAACTGGTTTGACAGAGCGGTTCGATAATGTGGGATGACGTTCTTGTTTCGATTGCTTTAACTCTTCGACTAAAGAGTTCCATGTACTGCAACTCGGACATTTTCCCATCCAACGAAGGGACTCATATCCACATTCTTGACAGACGTAAATTGTTTTTCTTTTTGACAAAAAATCATCTCCTTATTAAAAGGGTAGGATGTGAAGAAAGCTAGCGTTACTTTAGGACGCTAGCTTACTACATCAACTTTGAATTTCTATAAAATGATAAACTCACCCTTATTATTTAATCCTATTTTAACTTCTTCACCTTTTTTCACTGTTCCTTTTAACAGTTCTTCCGAAAGTAAATCCTCGATATTTTTTTGAATTGCTCGGCGTAAAGGACGAGCCCCATACTCCGGATCGAAGCCTTCTTCCGCTAATTTTTCTACCGCTCTTAGTGTAATTGAAAATTTAATATCAAGTTCTTCTAGTCGTTTCTGTACTTGAGCGATCATTAATTTTACAATCTCTTGAATATGCTTCTTCTCTAAGGAGTGGAACACAATCGTTTCGTCAATTCGGTTTAAAAATTCTGGTCGGAAGGTTTTCTTTAATTCGGACATTACTTTCGATTTCATTTCGCTATGTTCTTGGTCTTCATCGCCTAAATTGAAGCCGACGTAGCGATTGCGTTGTAGCTCGCTTGCTCCGACGTTCGAGGTCATAATTAACACCGTATTTCTAAAGTCAACTAAACGACCTTTCGAATCCGTTAAACGACCATCTTCTAACACTTGTAGTAAAATGTTAAAAACTTCTGGATGGGCTTTTTCAATTTCATCGAGCAAGACTACGGAATATGGTTTATTACGCACTTTTTCTGTCAATTGTCCGCCCTCTTCATGACCAATATACCCTGGGGGAGAACCGACGAGACGTGAAGTAGCGTGTTTTTCCATATATTCGGACATGTCGATACGTATCATCGCATCTTCATCCGCAAACATTGCCTCCGCTAAGGCTCGTGCTAATTCGGTTTTACCGACTCCTGTCGGTCCTAAAAAGATAAATGAGCCAATCGGTCGTTTCGGATCTTTTAAACCTGCTCGGGCACGGCGGATTGCTTTTGCTACCGCATTGACCGCTTCTTCCTGGCCGATAATTCGATCGTGTAAAATTTTCTCCAAGTTTAATAAACGATTGCTTTCATCTTTCGTTAATTGAACTACTGGAATACCTGTCCAGGCTGAGACGACTTTTTCAATATCTTCTGCTGTTACAGATAAGTTTTCTTGACCTTGTTGGGCTTTCCATTCGTTTTTCGTTCGCTCGACTTCTTCTCGTAACTTTTGTTCCTTGTCACGTAATGAGGCTGCCTTTTCAAACTCTTGACTTAAAACTGCAGAATCTTTCTCCTTTTTCGCCTCTTCTAATTGTTTTTCCAATTCTTTTAGATTCGGTGGAATCGTATAGGATTGTAAACGTACCCGCGAGCCTGCCTCGTCAATTAGATCGATTGCCTTATCCGGTAAAAATCGATCTGTTATATATCGGTTGGACAGCTCTGCTGCTGCTTGAATCGCTTCATCAGTAATCGTCACTCGATGATGGGCTTCGTAACGATCCCGTAAACCTTGTAAAATTTGTACCGTTTCTTCAATCGATGGTTCATCTACTTGGATCGGCTGGAAGCGACGCTCTAGGGCAGCATCCTTTTCAATATATTTACGGTATTCATCGATTGTCGTTGCACCAACACACTGGAGCTCTCCTCGTGCTAAAGCTGGCTTTAAAATGTTTGATGCATCGATTGCTCCTTCCGCACCACCAGCACCGATTAATGTATGCAATTCATCAATAAATAAAATAACGTTACCAGCATTACGAATTTCATCCATTACCTTTTTAAGTCGGTCTTCAAATTCGCCACGGTATTTAGTGCCAGCAACAACCGTTCCCATATCTAAGGTCATTACTCGTTTGTCTCGTAATGTCTCTGGAACTTCGTTACTAATAATTTTATGAGCTAAACCTTCGACAACGGCTGTTTTTCCAACACCGGGTTCTCCGATTAGGACCGGGTTGTTCTTTGTTCGGCGACTTAAAATTTGAATAATTCGTTCGATCTCCTCGTCTCTTCCAATTACCGGATCGACATTACCTTCTTTAGCACTCTCGGTTAAATCACGAGCTAAGGAATCGAGAGTCGGTGTCGAAGCTTGGGTCGCTTGTCCTCGTCCTTGATGGGGAGATTGGGCTTCATTAGTTCCGAGTAATTTCATTACTTGTTGTCTTGCACGATTTAAATTAACATCTAAATTGTGTAGTACCCTAGCTGCCACTCCTTCCCCTTCACGAATTAATCCTAGTAAAATATGTTCCGTTCCTACGTAAGGATGACTTAATTTTCGAGCTTCATCTTGGGACAATTCGACGACTTTTTTCGCTCTAGGAGTATAATGAATCGCCTTCATCGGCTGATTTCCTGTTCCGATTAAATTTTCTACTTCCTTTTGAATTTGTGTACCCTCTAAGCCTAATTCTTTTAACGCCTTAGCTGCAATACCTTCCCCTTCACGAATTAAACCTAATAAAATATGTTCTGTACCGATATTGCTATGACCAAGACGAATTGCTTCTTGTTGTGCTAAAGCTAATACTTTTTGTGCTCTTTCTGTAAACCTACCAAACATCATTTATTACCCTCCTTAATTAGATCGATAAACGTTCGCGGATTAATGTCGCTCGTAATATATCGCGTTCTTTAGCTGAAAGTTCCTTCTTAGCATAATGTTGTAAAAATCCTGGTTGAGTTAATACCATTAATTCTGACAAAACCGATTGCGATACATCATCGATAATACCTAAATCGATACCTAAGCGAACGTTAGAGATTCTTCCTGCTGCTTCTTGTGATTCAATGATCCTCCCATATTTTAACACGCCGTAAGAACGAAAAATTTGGTTCTCCAGTTCTATACCAGAATGGTGCATTAAGTAATTTCTCGCTTCTCGTTCTTGTTCAATTAGTTGAATTAAAACATTTTCCAAATCAGCGATAATATCTTCTTCAGATTTTCCAAGCGTAATTTGGTTCGATACTTGGAATATATTACCTAAGGCTTCTGTTCCTTCACCGTATATTCCTCGAACGACAAAACCGAATTGATTAATTGCCGGAATCATTTGATTAATACGTTTTGTTATAACTAATGCTGGTAAATGAATCATTACTGACGCTCGCATTCCAGTTCCGACATTTGTTGGACAGCTCGTTAAATATCCTAAATTTTCATCGAAAGCAAAATCTACCTTTTCTTCTAACCAATCATCTAATTTAAAGGCATCTTCTAGTGCTCGTTTCGGTTGAAAACCAGGAAAATATAATTGGATGCGAATATGATCTTCCTCATTTACCATAATCGATAATTGCTCACTTTTTGACAGTAAGACGCCAGGTCTTCTTGCCTTCGTTAAATTCGGGCTGATTAGATGTTTTTCAACTAGGACTCGTTTCTCAATAGGACTTAAGCGATCTACTTCGATAAAGGATAAATCTTCATACGTATGGAACGATTTATTTTCATAGTTCTCTTTCATAAAAGAAGATACATTTTCCAACGAACTTTCCTCAGCGATTGTCGGGAATGTTTCATTTTGAAAATTACGAGCAAGTCGAATTCGCGTACTTAATACGATATCGTTCTCCGGACCATTATCTCGCATCCAAGGACTAATAGCATCGTTCAGAAACTGTTCTAAGCTCATGAACTTTGTCCCCCTTTTTGCTCTTCTAGTTCTTTAATGCGGTCGCGAATGAGGGCTGCTTGTTCAAACTTTTCCTCTTCAACTAACTCCTGTAAATATTCCCGTAATTCAGTAATTTCTTTTTCGAGATGTAAAGTTCCTCCTTGCCGTTTTGGAATTTTACCATGGTGTTTAGTATTTCCACTGTGAACCCGGCGAATAACGGAATTCAAACGAGGTTTAAACGCCTCATAACAGTTCGCACAACCAAACTTACCAATCCGCTGAAATTCAGAAAACGATAATTGACACTGTTCACACTTTAAATCTGCAAACTGTTCGAAAAGATGATCGGTAGAAAAACTACCGGTCTTTGCTTTATTCGCTTGAGAGGATACATTAAATATACCCGTTAACAATTCATGTAAACTAAATGGTTCATCACTATTCTTAATATAACTATATCCTTCTTTTTGCGCACATATATCACAAACTTGAATTTCTGCTTTTTCACCGTTAATGATCTGTGTATAATGAACTGTCGCTGGTCGTTTTCCGCACTCTGAGCATAACACTAAAGTTCCTCCTAACGTTCTGTATATTTCAATGTATTGAGCATTTGCTTTAATATACGTGAGCGTAATTGGTCACGTTCCGGAAGTGCAACTGCGAGTGTCTCCCGATCAATCGCAACTAACATTAACTTCTTTTCACGTTTATTAATTACCTCTTTTTCATACAGCCGATCGATAATATGTTCAGCTGCTTGTTGAGATATACGCTCATCGACAAGCTTCATTAAATAATCAATTAATTCATAACCGTCTTGATGCTGTATACGAGAAATACGTATGTATCCACCGCCACCACGCTTACTTTCAATCATATAGCCTTTTTCCATTGTAAAACGTGTATTAATTACATAATTAATTTGGGAGGGTACGCATTGGAATTGATCGGCGATTTCACTTCGTCTAATCTCAACATACTTTTTATCGTTGTTGTGAAGTCGCTTTTTTAAATATTGCTCAATAATATCCGAAATACTCATCTTTTCCAATCCTCCTTTAATAAACAAGTTCGCTAATGTAATATTTAATGAATGACAACAACCGCCCGAATAAATTACACTTATAAATTTGTTTTTGACTAACTTTGACTTATATTTATTATACTTTATATTTCAAGCATTGCCAAACAGTTTATCTCTATAACATCTTCTACTATATCAGCTATTTACTGCAATTATTCGATATGAAGGAGAAAGGTTATTTTATTTTTCGACAAGCTTTACAGTCTTTCAACTTATTTCTTTCATGAAAAAAGCGGACGAACTTAGTTTAACCTAAATTCATCCGCTTTTACTAATCTGGCAACGACCTACTCTCGCGGAGGCAAAGCCTCGACTACCATCGGCGCTG
>CALGOZ010000014.1 GCA_937960785.1 uncultured Pseudogracilibacillus sp. | reverse complement strand
TACACAATGGAACCGCCCACCGGGTAAGTTCACGTACAAAATCGTTCCAACCTACACAGTGGTGCGCTCTGCCGTATATATTAACGGAAAATAATATTTCATCCTACTCATCGACTTCCCCATCTAGTTAAGTTAATCAACAAAAAAACTTAAAAGTTATCTAATGCAGGGAGATACTAAATAAGTTTTCAATAAAACCTCTCCAACTCGTTCAATACGAGGAGACCTAAAGTAAGTTTTTCTTAAAATTACAGGAAAATAAGATTAAATTGCGTTAATGTTGGCAACCTGAAAAGAAATGTTGCCCAAACAATTAATATAAAAACATTATGAATGAAATAAGGATGAACTGAATGTCTTCATTACTAAAAACCCTAGCCCATCTATTTAGTTAAGGTTCGTTTTGTCCCTGCTTCGTTTTCTCTAATTCGATAACACTCGAGGCTAATCCCTAATCCGCAATTGTTCCTTAATCGGTGTAGAT
Source organism: uncultured Pseudogracilibacillus sp. (assembly GCA_937960785.1). Taxonomy (GTDB): domain Bacteria; phylum Bacillota; class Bacilli; order Bacillales; family Amphibacillaceae; genus Pseudogracilibacillus. The sequence continues at coordinate 1,335 of CALGOZ010000014.1, read as the reverse complement.
AAATTTTCCCGTTCAATTTCACGAAGTTCCAAAGGACGCTCGAACAGAAAAACATCCTCGTCGACAAGTAAATTTACTTTAAAAATTGGAGGGTGTACATAACGATCGACGATAATATAACTTGTTCTAAATCATATACATCCAAATCTCCACTGTTGGGCGAAAAAAACGATGGATTTTGAATTCGATCTTGTAAATATCCTTCCTTTGCCAGCTCACTTAATTTATAGCCCAAATGATCACCGAATTCCGTCTTCGGCGCTAAGCCAGCCGTATAAGCAAACTTACTCGACTCTAACACGTTTTGAGCATTTGCCAAATGAGCATCCGCCTTTGAATTATTAATAATTTGTAAAAAAATCGGAATAGCAATAATTGCAATAATTGCCAAGATAACCATTACCGCTAAAATCTCAACTAACGTTATTCTCCGTTCGTTCTTCATATTCCTACCTGCATTTTCTTTATATTTTAAAAATTAAGCATGCACGTGATGTTACATTTATGTAAGTACTTTTTAATAAGAAAATACGCTTTAATTTTATTACTTATAGTTAACCATTTTATCGGATACTTTTTAATAAATGTTAAATTTTTACCGTGAATTGTCGAAATACATCCTACATTAATGTACTTTTTAGAAAAAATAACGTACCATATAATGTAACTTCTTTAAAGATGGATCTTTATTCAGGGGGATAAATTAATGAACAAAACCAAAACCTTTTCAAAAAAAGAAGAAATCGCTAATTCAATCACCCACGGAATCGGAGCTACTTTAAGTCTTGCCGCTCTCGTTATTCTAATCGTCTATGCTTCCCTGTACGGTAATGCCTGGCATATCGTCAGCTTCAGCCTTTTCGGCACGACGATGTTATTGCTCTATGTCTTCTCAACACTCGTCCATAGCCTGCCAATAGGAAAAGCAAAGAAAGTCTTCGAAATCCTCGATCACGCCGGTATTTATTTTTTCATCGCTGGGACCTATACACCCTTTTTACTCGTAGCCCTTAGAGGTGCCCTCGGCTGGACTCTTTTCGGAATTATCTGGGGCCTTGCCATCTTTGGTACAGTTTTTAAAGCTTTTTTCGTCGATCGTTTTGTAAAACTTTCAACTATACTTTATATCGTAATCGGCTGGTTAATCGTCGTCGCTTGGAAACCTCTAGTCGCTAGCGTCAGTACGAAAGGTATCGTATTCCTCGTAATTGGCGGAGTCTTATATTCCTTCGGGGCAATCTTTTACGTATGGAAAGGATTTAAATATCACCACGCCATCTGGCACCTCTTCGTTGTCGCCGGTTCAATTATGCATTTTTTTGCGGTGATGAGTTT
>CALGOZ010000013.1 GCA_937960785.1 uncultured Pseudogracilibacillus sp. | reverse complement strand
AAGTTTTCCGATAGAGCATCCCAGCGGAAAAGGTTACAAGAAAAATCGCAATAAGTTTTCCGATAGAGCATCCCAACGGAAAAGATTACAAGAAAAATCGCAATAAGTTTTCCGATAGAGCATCCCAGCGGAAAAGATTACAAGGAAATTCGCAACATACTTTCTACTAGAAAAAAACTTATGAGATATTTTATCGTGAGTTTTCTTAAATTCGCACTAATTCATAAAGGTCGGGGAAGTTTTTGCCCAAGTTAAGTCTAGTTTATCCAAATACGAAAAGGACAGAAAATTAGGTCCGTCTTGACTACATTCGGCCCTGATCTTAAGACAAGAATTCCGGCGAGAAGTTTCCACTCGATCTCGGTTACGTTCGAACTGATACAGCAAGAAGGAAAGGTAATTTTACTTCAGCTAGACGATCTATAATCTAAAATAAGAAGTACGACCAACATTATCTCAAAAGAATCAAAAACATTTGCTCAAACACTCCAAACGCCTACATAGAAAAACTAAAACCTACCAAAACTTTTTATGACTCCAAATAAAAAACTAGCAAAGCTGCAACACTGTGTTCAATCTGTATGTCTACAAAATATTACACTTTAAAACGTTCGACTGTTGAGGATAGATGTTGCGATAGTTCATCTAACTCCCGTAAGCTTTCCTCTACTTGCTCCATCATTGCATTTGCTTCTTGTGAAAAGCCAGAAATCTGTTCAATTCCAGCAGCTGACTCCTCTGAAACAGAAGCGATCTCTTGAATTGAGTTATTCATCGATTCGCTTTGTTTTTCTGTTTCGCTTAAATAAGAAGTAATTACTCCGATACGGTCAACTACTGTGGACACTGCCTCACTAATTTCATTAAACTTCTGATTTGTTAAATTAATTTGCTCTGTACCTAATTCAACTTCTTTATAACCTGCTAATAAAGCTGAAGTAACTTCGCTTGATTCCTCTTGGATACTTTCAACTATTGCTGTAATATCGGAAATCGAATGAGAAACTTCTTCGGATAAATTCCGTACTTCATCAGCAACAACAGCAAATCCTTGACCGTGTTCGCCTGCGCGAGCTGCTTCAATCGCTGCATTCAAGGCTAAAAGGTTTGTCTGTTCTGAAATATTTTGAATTACTTGGACTAACTTTGTAATATCTTGTGCTCTTGCATCGAGTCCTTGAACCTTTTCTGTCACATCGTTTACCACATAGTCGATCTTATCCATTTGACCACTCGAAGTCTCCATTAATCCGCTTCCTTCTGATGTCATCTCTAGTACTTTCTCTGATAAAGTTTTAATCTGTTCACCTTCATCATTTACTTGTTGAATATGATTTAAAAAGGAAGCAACTTCTAATGAAATATCGCTGGCATTATTCGCTTGAACTTCACTCCCAGCCGATAATTCTTGTAAACTTGTCATCGTTTTACTTACCCCAGTTTGAACATCGGAGGCAGTTTTGGTTAAATGTTCACTCTGAGTCGTAACTGTCTCGGTCATCGACTTAATATCTTGAATTAAAGACTGCATCGATTCATTCATTTGATTTGTTGAAATCATTAATTGGCCCGTTTCATCGTTTGTATCTATCGTAAGTGAGTCCTTTGTTAAGTCTCCTTCTGCAATCTCCTGCATTCGCTTCATGACAACTTTAATTGGATTTGTAATTTTACGTGAAATATAACTTGAGATAAGTACTACTGCTAAAATTACAGATAGTAATGTAATAACAATCGGGACAAACAATTCTTTCATAATTTGATCTAGTTCACGATGGAAAATGACTCCCCCGAGAATCCATCCGGTCGTTTCATTCTGTTTAAAATGGACTGTCTGCTTTTCTCCCCGATCTTCTAATGTAATAACACCTTGACCATCAGATTGTAGTATTTCTTGAAAATAATCTTTATCTGCTTCATTCTGACCGACAAGCTCATCGTTAGGATGGGCTAAATAATTCCCTTCTCTATCATATAATACAAAGTAACCATGTTCCCCCACCTCTAGTTCACTTACCATATCAACTAGCGTATCTAGGGAAACATCAATCCCAATAACGCCTTTTAAATCATCGTCATCATAATAGGCCCGCGCCGCTGTAACGACTAATCCACCAGTAGCCACGTCAGTATATGGTTCCGTCCATACTGTTTCTCCAGCACTTTCTACAGCAGCACCATACCAAGGACGTTCTCGCCCATCGAAATCATCATCCAAATCAATATAAGGATAAATTACAACTTTCCCCTGATCAGCTGTACCACGATATAAACTTACAATCGTATCATCACTATCTCCCGTTTCTTTTAATAATTGAAAAAATTCATCCTCTTTTGCTTCATCTTGATTTAATGTAAGCTCATTTTCAACTAAACGATCTAAAACGGTCTCAATATGGAACGTATACATATCGAAAGTGTAGTTCATACTTTCGGTTTGTCCCATCACACTGTTTAGTAATTCGCGCTTTGCTGTTTTGACACTACTTGAATAACTAACTGCAGCAATAATTACCCCCGCGACAACTACTAAACTAATAAAAGAAAACAAAATTCTTTTTTGAATGCTCCCTTTCCTTTTTAAAATTGCATTTTCCTCTGACATTTTAGATCCCCCTACCTATCTTTTGCCTAAAAACCAAAGTTAATTGAATAATATAGACAATTCGTAATCCCCTGATTTTTATGAACAGTAGTATTATACTACATTCCACTTCCTATTTATAGTAAAATGGATACCCTTTCATTATGCTGAATAGTTATATTTCACCGACCAATCTCCTAAGTCTTTTACTTTATTCTATATTCTAAAATTATGTTCCAGTCATTTTATTTGTAAACAAAACTATTGACATATATTTGAAAAGCAAATACCATAATATATGAAAGGTTGTTCATATGTTCATTTCAGATTATTTAAGTAGAGTAACTTAGCTAAAAAGCGGGAACAATCGTAATAAAAGTCGCCGTCAAAACTAATATGTAACATATGTATTGTTAAAAGCATATTTCAATAAAAGTTAACCTTATAGGAGGGGCTCCATGTCGAAGGATACAAAACAGAAAAATCTCGATCAAATTGAAATGTTAGATGAACAAATTGAGCGCGATGTGATTCATTTGTTTAAAGCATTTTCAAATCAGACGAGAATTCGCATTTTATTTGCACTTAAATGTAAAAAGTTAACCGTCTCAGAAATTAGTGAAGTTTTATCAATGTCACATAGTGCTATTTCTCACCAATTAAGAGAGTTAAAGCTAGCCCGACTCGTCACATATAAAAAACGAGGTCGAGAAATTGTCTATGAGCTCGATGACCATCATGTTCATGATATTTTCGATATTGCTATTGAGCACGTAAAGGAGATTTACAAATATGAGTAATGTTCAAACTAAATCAAAAGGACATATTCAACCTCATGCTTATGCCCACGATCACGATCATGAACATGGGGGTACGGTTGCTGTTGTATTGTTTTTTATAGGACTTGCAAGTTTTATCGTTGCTCTTTTTTTAAATAAAGGATTTACACAAAACCTTTTATATACTATTACACTCGTCTTATCTGGATACCATGTTATCATCGAAGGTTTTGCCGATACGATTAAACAAACTGTTCGACAAAAGAAATTTTTACCGAACGTGCATATTCTAATGACGTTAGCTGCAATCGGTGCAATCGTAATCGGAGAATTCCGTGAAGCAGCATTATTGATTTTAATTTTCGCTGGTGCTCATTATTTAGAAGATTACGCAGAAAGAAAAAGTAGAAAAGAAATAACGAACCTACTTCACTTAAACCCAACGCAAGCACGAAAAATTAAACCGAACGGCGATATTGAAATCGTCGATGTAAGTGAGCTGCAAATTGGTGATCACGTATCGATTTTAAATGGTGACCAGATTCCAACGGATGGAGTCGTTCTGTCCGGTGTCTCTACGGTCGATGAATCTGCAATTACCGGTGAAAGTATTCCCGTTGAAAAACGCAAAGGGGATGCGCTTTTCGGAAGTACGATTAACGGAGACGGCACGCTTACGATGGAAGTGACGAAAGATAGTTCTGAAACTGTATTTGCAAAAATTGTTGAGCTTGTGAGTCAATCCCAGACGAATGTATCCCGAACAGCACAAGTCATCCAACGAATTGAACCGATTTATGTAACAACGGCATTAGTCTTAGCGCCTTTATTTTATTTAGCTGGCCTTTACCTATTTGGATGGGGTTCATATGATAGCTTTTACCGGACGATGGTATTTTTAATTGCTGCATCACCGTGTGCCCTTGCAGTGACGGATATTCCCGCATCTTTATCAGCTATAAGTAACTTAGCAAAACGTGGCGTTTTATTTAAAGGTGGTTCTTATTTATCGAACGTCGCTGATATTAGTGCAGTCGCTTTTGATAAAACTGGAACCTTAACCCGAGGAAAACCAGTCGTTACCGACATTTACTTTAACAAAGAAGTATCAGAAGAAGAACAAGCAAATTACGAAACTATAATTGTCTCAATGGAAAGTAAATCGAACCATCCACTCGCAAACGCAATCGTCGAACATTTTACTACAATCGAACCGGAAGAAATCGAAGTAAAGAACGTCATCGGGGTTGGACTCGTAGCTGAAAAAGCTGGGAAAACTTTCAAAATCGGAAAACCATCCTCCGTTAAAAACGTTCCAGCAGATATTAAAAAACAGACAGAAACTTTCGAATACGAAGGGAAGACAGTCGTCTATTTTTCTAGTGATGAAGAAGTTCTTGGCCTTATTGCAATCCAAGACGTACCGAAAGAAACGTCCAAAGATGCCATTCGGTACTTTAAGGACGAAGGCATCCATACAGTAATGATTACTGGAGATGCCGTTCGTACGGGGGAGGCAATCGGTCGCCAATTAGAACTCGATACAGTTAGAGGAAATGTTTTACCTGAAGAAAAAGCTGAAATCATAGACGAATTAAAGAATACCTATCCAGTAATGGCAATGTTAGGTGATGGGGTAAACGATGCCCCAGCCCTTGTAACAGCTGATGTCGGAGTTGCCATGGGAGAAGGTACGGATATCGCAATCGATGTTGCCGATGCCGTTTTAATGAAAAATGACTTGAAACGCTTTGCATACACCCACCGCCTTGCGAAAAAATTGCGTAAAATCGTCTGGCAAAATATATTCATCGCCTTATTCGTCGTCCTTTACTTAATTATTATTAATATGATGGGTAAAGTGAATATGGCAGTTGCAGTACTAATTCACGAAGGTAGTACCTTACTCGTTATTTTAAATGGGTTACGTTTATTACGTGGTGTTGATGATGACTTTAACTAATTTTAAAATAATAAGCTAGGCTCTGTCCTAGCTTATTATTTATACTACAAGCAAGTCTGTTCTACATTCCCTTAAACGTAAACCTCGTTTGAATCCACTTATCAGAAAGACTTCCGACTTTAATCGTATTAATTTTTTAATTCAGTGGCTTTGTTAGGAAGATTTTTTCTTCCTATAATCTTATAAAGTTAGCTGATCATATTTTAAATTTCCTATATCAAATAGAATTAAACTTTTCCAAGATTGATTAAAAAGTACTATTGAAAAATGAACCAGTCCCATAGTAAAATATTAAACAAATACATTTATTAACAAAATTGTATTATGCTTTTAAATATAATTCATCTAATTGTAGTTTCCTATAGCCTCAGTTACCATTAAACTTCCAACACAAAAATGAAAGCGCTTAACATTGCAGTGATACCTATCTACTCAGCCTCTACTCTTTGTATCTTCTTATTACATTATAATTTAAACTTGTGCTTTATTTATTTGTATTTTTGTTGAATTTAATTCAACAAAGTTTACTAAGGAGTAATTATTTACAATTGATATATTTAGCACTTTCCTATATTAAGTTAATCCTTCGCTTAATTTTATTTAATAGGCGAACAGAATTATAATTTTTTGAAGCTAGGGAGGAGTAGATATGACAGATCAAGGTATTTTGCAAGTTGTGGAAAGCAGTCAATTAATAAAGCCAAAAGGAGAAAAATCCCAGAATACCCCAGCAGGGAGTCAAGAAGCGTTTGAACAACTACTTAAGAAATCCCATGAAGATCCTGTCAGCTTTTGGGATGAAGTTGCTCAGAATCTAACTTGGTACGAACCATGGACAAAAACTTTAGAAGGATCTTTACCAGACTTTAAATTTTTCGTTAATGGAATTAGTAATCCATCAATTAACCTACTCGACCGTCATGTCGAAAAGGGGCGAGGGAATAAAGTTGCACTAATTTGGGAAAGTGAAGATGGAAGTTCCAAGTTTTACACCTATAATATGTTACTTGCAGAAGTAAATCGTTTTGCCAATGCCCTTAAATCTCTCGGTGTGAAAAAAGGTGATGGCGTCGCAATTTATTTACCTAATTTAGCCGAAGCTTTTATCGCTGTTCTTGCCTGTTTCCGTATAGGAGCCGTGTACAATTCTATTTTCTCAGGTTTTTCACAAAATTCATTACGAGATCGCCTCATAAACTTCAAACCAAAAGTAATCGTCACTACAGATGCAACTCCACGACGTGGTAATACTATCAAATTAAAAGAAAAAGTTGATCAAATAATCGATGAAATTGATACTGTAAAGGCAGTAATTGTCGTCAACCGTTTAAATACCAAAGTTGAAATGAAAGACGGTAGGGACCATTGGTGGGATGAAATCATTCAAAAACAGAGTCGTGTGTGCGAGCCAGAAAAATTAGAAGCTAATGAACCTGGAATCGTTTTTTATACGAGTGGGACGACGGGAAGACCTAAAGGTGTCGTTCATTCAGGAATGGCCTTCGTCGTTCAAAACTATATCTATGCTAAAAATCATATGAACCACCAATCTGACGACATCTTTTGGTGTACAGCGGATATCGGATGGTTAACAATGCATATTTGGGGAATCGCCGGTGCCTTAGCAAACGGTGTTACAACGGTCGTATATGAAGGTGCGATCGATTATCCAAGTTCAGACCAACTATACCGTATCATGGAAAAGTATCATGTAAATAAGCTATTCACCGCACCGACAGCCTTACGTATGTTAAAAAGTCTAGGTGAAGAAGTTTTAAATCGATTTGACTTAAGTATGTTAGATGTCGTATCCCTCGTCGGAGAACCCTTTGATCCTGAAACTTGGCAATGGACACATGATGTCCTGGGTAAAGGTAAAATTTATGTCAATAATACATGGGGGCAAACAGAAACAGCAGGGACCCCACTTTCCCATGCTGCTTGGTTAACACCAATGAAACCAGGTTCTGCAGGTATTCAGTTCTTAGGTGTACAGTTAGACATTGTTGATGATGAAGGTAATTCTGTACCACCAAATGTCCTTGGTAATTTAATTATCCGTACACCTTTTCCAATGTTATCAAGAACTTTATGGAATGAACCGGAACGTTTCTATAAAGAATATTATAGCCAGGTAGAAGATGCCTACTTTTCTAGTGATCTAGCTTTATACGATAAAGACGGTCATTTCTGGGTTGTTGGACGAAGTGACGATGCCTTTAACGTCGCCGGCCACCGTCTAAGCACGATGGAAATGGAAAGTGCCGTCCTCGAAGTAAGGGGTGTATCCGAAACAGCCGTCATAGGGATACCGGATGATATTAAGGGTGAAGTACCTCTTGTTTTCGTCCGAACTTCTCAGAAAGATGATCTCGAAGGATTAAAAGAACGAGTAACTTCCAATATTATCGAGCACATTGGGAAAATTGCCCAACCAAAGACCGTCATTGTTGTTGATGAACTGCCAAAAACAATAAGCGGAAAAATCGTCCGCCGCCTACTAAAAGAAATCGCCGTTACCGGAGAAGTAACAGGAGACTTGACCGGCTTAGATGATCCGTCAATCATCAATCATATAAAGGAACAAATAAAACTACAGATTTAAATTTATTAAACTGAAGTTTTAAAAGTCTTAAAATCCGAACTTAGAAGTCTTAAACACCTAAGTTCGGATTTTTTATATATAATATACAATTTAAAGAATTCGACACGATTAATAATTAATGTCTAGATCTTAATAAGCATAAAAGTTTATAACTAGCTTACACATACAATCGAACAAAGGACAACTAAATATAAAGCGACCAATATGATTCTGTATAAACTTACTATCTATTCTTTCTCTCCTTGAATTTGCTCCCAACGCTCCTGAAAACGATCATTATCCCAGGATTGTATCGTGCTTTTTCCAGAATTACTTACTCTTACATGATATTCTATTAGACCATTGGCTTTTTCTTCAAAAGGAATTTCCCGATTCGTCAAGGCTTTCTTTAACTCTCCATGCAATTCCATAATTGTCGAATTAAGCCGTTCAACTAATAAGTTGTATGCATCAGGATTACCGAACTTAGCTTCAATTGCCTCTTCTAAGATTCGATCCGTTTGAACTACAGATTCAATTAATAATTTATCGTATGTTTCAAAGTGTTTCGGTGGTTTTAAGGCCACGATATCTTCTTGGAATGACTGATGGACAATATGTACATCTTCGATTCTTTTTGAAGAAACAACATCTAAATTTTCAAGCGTCGGATTAACATCCTCATAGATAAATAAGCTATATTCTCGGCTAACATTTAAATAATCAACCACATCATCATCAAAAGTCGAGTTATTAAAGGTCGCAACTAGCGAACCATCTTTTTGCATCGAAAAAATTGCTCCGGCTACTATAACTATAGTTAAAATAATCCACCAATTCGGTTGCCATCCCCCTCCATTAGTTCTTTGATGACCCCAATTTGGAGACCTATGAGGTAATGCCATTTTCCCTTTCTCCTAATTCAAGTTTACTCTCATCATACTATATATATCCCTTATTGGCAAAATTGTGTAATAAGAGTACAATTCATTGTTAGAATTTTTATATCAAAAAACAACAAAAAAGTAATTGTTTATCTTAAAAGAAATTAATTTGATAACGTTTTACCTTTATATTCCAAACCCGTCACGCAATTGTAACGAGTATGTAAAATCCAAGGGTAATAGGTGTACGATTTCGACATAATAAGCTAATATTTATATAGCGACTATTAAACTTGAGGTGTCATGTCATGTTCTTTAAACGAGAAGACAAATTTTACATCCATATGCGTAACATTTCGAAAAACTTAATCGAAAGCACGGAATATTTTGTTACCTTTGATTTCAATAATTCAAAGGACGTAAAAGAATTCGCCGAAACGATGAAGTTTTACGAAAATAAAGGGGATGGGCTCGTTCACAAAGTTATTCATGACTTAAACAAAGTATTTATAACACCGATTGAACGAGAGGACATTCTGGCCCTAGCTACTCATATGGACGATGTGCTCGATGGAATGGAAGGTACAGCAGCTTTACTCGATATATATTCGATTGAAAAATTTGATCATTATATGAAGAAGTTTTTAGATTTTATTAATAAAAGTGTGATTGAAATACATAAATCAATCGAATTAATTTCTCAAAAGAAGTTGCTCGATATGCGGGAACATATTATTAGAATTAAAGACTATGAATCGAAATGCGACGATTTACGGCGCGAATCTTTAAAAAACTTGTTCAATAACGAAAAGGATCCAATTACCTTAATTAAGTACAAAGAAATTTATGAAGAACTAGAACGTATTACTGACTATTGCGAAGCCGTTGCCAATACACTAGAAGCTGTCATTATGAAAAATGCGTAAGAGAGGTTTTTAGACATTATGGATAGTGTGTTATTTATAACGGTATTAATCGTCATATTCGCCGTCGTATTCGACTTTATTAACGGCTTCCACGATACAGCTAACGCGATTGCGACAAGTGTATCGACAAAAGCGATGCGACCACGAGTAGCAATTGCTCTTGCAGCAATCATGAATTTCTTAGGAGCAATGACATTTACCGGAGTAGCAAAAACAATTACAAAAGATATCGTCGACCCTTTCGCTCTTGATAACGGATCAACGATCATATTAGCCGCTCTAATCGCCGCGATTATTTGGAACTTAGTTACCTGGTATTTCGGTATACCGAGCAGTTCCTCTCACGCATTAATCGGTTCCATTGCCGGTGCAGCGATTGCGGCAGCAGGCTTTGGCGTGATTAATTTCAGTGGCTTTGGTACGATCATTCAAGCATTAATTTTTTCACCTTTGATCGCCTTTGTCATCGGTTTTATTGTGTACTCAATTTTTAAAGTTGTTTTTAAAAACAATAATTTAGCTAAGACAAATCGACGATTCCGCCGTATTCAAATCGTTACCGCAGCATTACAAGCCTATTCCCACGGAACGAACGATGCACAAAAAGTTATGGGTATCATTACAATGGCTTTAATTGTCAACAACTATCAAACCCACGACGATGTTCAATTTTGGGTACAATTCATTTGTGCGCTTGCCATTGCTTTAGGTACAGCGATGGGAGGATGGCGAATTATTAAAACTGTCGGCGGTAAAATTATGAAGATCCGTCCAGTTAACGGTGTTGCGGCAGACACAACTGGTGCCCTTGTAATTTTCGGAGCTACATTTTTACATTTACCAGTAAGTACAACGCACGTTATCTCCTCTTCTATCCTTGGTGTCGGTTCTGCACACCGAATTAAAGGAGTAAAATGGGGAACAGCACAACGCATGGTAATTACTTGGATTATTACATTACCTATCTCAGGATTACTTGCTGGAATTACTTTTTACATATTAAACTTTTTCTTTTAATACATATATTTTTTAAGTAGTGATGGTTTTTCATCACTACTTTTCTATTTTTAAAAACTCTACTACTCCTTGCATCTTCGACAATCTTGTACGAGCGTAAGAGTTAATCTTAGTTAAGCTCTAAACGGACTTAGGATCGGATTGGGTTTTGGATGAAAACTCATTTGTTTTTAATCTATTAACCTGAATATCAGCTAAAACAAGACTTCCCTATCTCTTCAAATGTGTCCCGGCTCAAAAAACATTCTTGGATCTTTCTATATTATCGTGAACATGGATCAACTTATAGAAAATTCCCCGAGCATTACCACATCAGCTCGAACAAGGAATAACTTATGATAAAATTTTCCGAACCTTACCGCGGGGATACACGCCACGAAAAGGTTGAGTGCAAAAACGAACGCAACTTTACCGATAGACGCACGCCGCGAAAAGGTTGAG
>CALGOZ010000012.1 GCA_937960785.1 uncultured Pseudogracilibacillus sp. | reverse complement strand
AAGCTACCCGCTGGGCGCTTCCACTATGTAAGTTAGCTAGCGTTTTTGTGAAAAGCTACACGCTGGGCGCTTCCACTATGTAAGTTAGGTGTTATTTTTACGAAAGGTTACATGTTAGCCACATCTAGCTTTACATAATCGATCAATACACTTAAGATAGCACTTGTCAAAATTTCTTTGTAATTTGTGTTTCGGCCAACTATGTTAAAGTCTAATACGATTTTATTTAAATCGCATTACTATACAAAATTCATTGCTATATAAATTAGGCAAGTGGTTTAACTGCCTGTAGACAGGCGAATCTTTCTATATACTTACAGTCAAGTTTATCTTCATAAAAAAACCTTAAGGTAGAAAACATTACCTTAAGGTTTCTTTTTTTATTCGTTTATTTCTGGATTTTTAATCGTGCCGATAAATATAATGTGTTCGAGTTCTTCGTCATAAATCGTAAATAAAAACGGTCGCTCAAGCTTCATATAAAAGGGTTCGTCTTCTATATTGGCTGATGACATTTCGATTGCTACTGAAGTGGCTGCAGAGGCTTCGGTTCCTTGTTCGTCTACTTTAATTGCTGTTTTTTGTTTTACTTCATCGATATGAAGAGGTGTGTCTGATTCAATTAAGTTAGAGAGATTTGCCTTTTCAGTATCGAAGGCATCAGTGATTCCCAATTGTTGTAATGGTTCGTTTAAAAGGGTTTCGTATTCGAGTTTAAACTTTGGCAACTGGACTGTTCCTTCTTCTTGAGAAAATTTCTTCTGCCAGGAGTTCCATCGATCTTCATCGAGTTTTTCAACTAATCCATCGAGGGTGTAGTTTTCTTTTGGTAAAAATAATTGCATATTCATTTCGCCATCATTGTAAGGTAATTGTACGGCTTGGAGTTCGTCCGTTTCAAAGTATGCTAACTCTTCTTTTACTTGCATAAATGGAATTTTAAGCTCGTCATTCTCGGTGAAAAATGTGTCCTCTATCGTCAATTGTTCATCGAACTCATAGGTCCACGTGCCATTAAAGTAAAGGGCATTAATTAAATAAGCAACTAGGTCATTAGATAATGGAGATTCGACGATTTCATCGATCATTCCTTTTGTTGCTTTTTCGACCCAGTTGTTTATTTTCGTTGCGGAAGTTGGGTCGGTAATATCTATTTCATCGATTTCAGCCTTGAAGTAGTCCTGCATTTTATTAGCGAACGTTTTATTGAAGCTAAATTCGTGATTGAGCCATAAAGAGTTAGCGACGGTTAGTTCGAGCTTGTCCTCGTCTCTTGTAAGGTTGTTTAATAAAGCTTTTGTCGCCTCGTTCACTTCATGATCGCTTAAATCCTCAATTTGTAGTGCTTCGGCGATTTGTTCTTTTGTCTTGCCATCTGCTCCGTTATAAACCATCAACATAGCAATTAAGGCACTTGTCGGTGAGATGAAAATATTCCCTTCATCATCTGGTGTTACTTCTTTTAATAAGGAAAATCCGACGGCTTCATTAGTGACGGTAATAGGTGCTACCGCGTGGACATCGGAAGTATTAGGTTTATTTGCGCAAGCTGTAAACAGTAGTAGGCCGACTAGAATAGTTATTAGAAATATTGCGGTTCGTTTTTTCGAAAATATAGTATTTTTCCTTAGCAAATTTATAAAATTATTCAATCCAGCACCTCCTAAAATATACATAAATTGTAACATATCAAACCAAAAACTCAATGACAGACAGGAAATAATTGCGCACCCTATTTTTAAGTATGGTAACTTTCCTATTTTTTAGCCGGGCGGTCACCTATTTTCCTTCTCTTGCATAGACTAATGCGAGTGTAAGGGAGGAATGTTAATTGTGTTTGACTCTGTAACATTACCCGTGACGGTTCGGACACGGGTGGAAAAAGATAATGGTGTTGCTTTTTATATACCGGAGATGATTGGGCATTGGAATCCCTACGTTGAACGAAAAATTAATTGGCATATGTACGAGGCGATTCGTAAGTTAAGTGAGCGTCAATATGAAGAGCAAGATACGGATAGATTTTCAGAAATGATAAGTACCTATGAGATTAAAACGAATGAGAGAAATATATTTTCCGTAACTTTTACAAATTATGCGTATGCGGATGGCTTTGCTCATGGTTTAACGATAATGGATTCGCTCACCTTCAATGTCGAGACGGGAAGGCAATATAAACTTGGCGACTTATTTAAACAAGGAGTCGATTATGAGGCCCATTTAACGAAACTCGTCCAGAAACAAGTAAGGGAAAGGGAAGTTCCTGTCTTTGAAGAAGTTCCGGTAACTGTAGCGAAGGATCAAGGCTTTTATATTGCGGATCAAGTGCTCGTGTTATATTATCAGCTTTATGAAATTACACCTTATTATTATGGACTTCCTACCTTTCCAATTCCGGCTTATCAATTAACAGAACTTCTCGATGAGGAAGGTCCGCTCGGCAGGATGTTATCGACGTAAACAGATGCAATCAAATAATGATTAATCCGGCAAACAAAGAAAAACTAGGATTCCCAATTGGAAATAAACTCCATTTTATAAAAAGCCTCGTTAGCACTTAAAGCAGTGTGCTGAACGAGGTCTTTACATGGAAGAATTTAATTTTCCGGTTGAATGGTGAGAACTTTTCCATCGTAATGAGTGAGTGATGTTTCATGAAAAGTTCCATCCACCCAGTCAGTTGTTTGATCGCTATACCATTCGCTTTTAACATGTCCGGATTGGCCTGGGCTTACCGTATGGTGTCCGGTTGTAATATCGTCTAAGTCAATGACAAAGCGCCAAGATGCCCCGTGGTTTACTAGCCCATCTTCATTTGCTCGAGCTGCAAGCGGTGTAACGGCACTACCGTCAACAGGTAGGGGTTCGACTTTATTGAAAAGAAAGGCCAACAATTTGCTTGCACTACTTAATGGATGTTTGAACTGAACTTGGTGATAGTCACCCCAGCGCCAATTTTCCTGCTCGGAACCGTATGTTGTAGTGAGTGTTTCTACTGTTTCTTCTAAAGTCGTTGCTAGTAGCTCTTCAATCGAACCGTGCTTCTGAATCCAGAGAGACTCGTTACCTTTTCGTAGTAACATATCTGTTACTTGTGGTTTTCCGGTAAATAAGTGTTCGACCTCTTCATTAATTTCTGCAAAAAGTTTCCTTTCAATGGCTTGGAACCAATGATCGAAAATTAAGGGCTGGACTAAATGTTGATCATCGACGAAGTTCCAATCGTTTAATCGTGCTAGCGCTGAAGTGGCAGCCTCCGAAAGCTCGATGCCTTCTAAGAGTTCGGCAAAATAAGGTACAAATTCCCTCGCCCGTAAATTCATTGCATCCATTTGTAATTGTTTCATATCATCGAGGGTTAGCTTGTCTTTTTCCTCCAATACTTCAAAAATTCGTTCGTAACGATAAGGTTGCGCCCAAACGTTACTAATATGATACGGATATTCGTCGCTAACGACTCGGTTATTTGCCGTAGCGATAAAGCCTTTTTCAGGATTAATTACTTTTGGCAATTCGTCAAAAGGAATGAAACCTTTCCATTCATACTTTTCTTCCCAGCCTGGAAGCGGGAGTAAAGCATCGGAACTGTCTTCGTAGATTGGAATGCGTCCGTTTGCTTTATAAGCGATCGTTCCGTCGGTTGATGCGAAGACGAAGTTCTGTGTAGGTGCTAAGAAATCTTCAAGGCCTTTTTCGAATTCTTCCCAATTTGTCGCTCGATTAATATTTAAGATTGCTTTAAGTTCTGTTGTAGGATCAAGTGCAGTCCAGCGTAAAGAAAATACGGTATCATCGTCAGCTTCATGAGCAAATTCACTAATAACCGGACCGTGACGGGTTTCGATTACTTCATAGTCAATCGTTTGGCCATCCTTTACATGAATCGGCTCCTGGATTACCTCAGCATCTTCCCACTCATCTTCGAACAGAAATTGCGTCTCGTTCTCTGGGTTTCGTTTTTCAATATAAAGTTGCTGTACATCCGGTCCTGTATTTGTGACTCCCCAGGCGATATGTTCGTTATGACCTAAAATAATTCCCGGAACCCCGGCGAAAATTACACCCGCAACGTTAATATCTTCGGCTTCTAAGTGCATTTCGTACCAAATTGAAGGTGTAGCGAGTCCAAGATGCGGGTCATCGGCTAATAAAGGTTTTCCTGAGGCGGACTTTTCACTGCTGACGACCCAGTTATTACTACCGTTAAATGGTTCTGGAATAAGGGCATCTTTAAAGCTTAGGGCAACGTCGATTTCGCTATCTTCGATAATGTTCATGCGCTCTTCCGGATAGGCGGGGAATAATTCAAGTGCTTCTTCTTCCTCGTACTCTTTTAATAAATAATAGTTGAAGGCTTGGCGCTCCCAATGGCCTCCGAGATCAAAAGCCATGAACTTTCCAATTGTTAAAGAATCAATCGGTGTCCATTCGTCCGGTTCGATTCCGAGCAAAGTAAATTCAATCGGCAAAGTACCGTTTTCTTTCGCTTGTTCGATATAGGCATTAACCCCATCGCTGAACCAGTGGAGGACATCTTTTGCCTCTCCGTCGTATAGTTCGTAGGATTTTTCTGCAGCTCGGCGCAATCCAAGGGTGCGGAAATATTTATCGTTATCGACCGTTGCTTCACCAATTATTTCACTTAATGTGCCTGATGCTTGCCGGCGTGAAAGTTCCATTTGAAACATTCGCTGCTGGGCTTGGACGAAACCCTGGGCAAAAAATAGGTCCTCGATCGATTCCGCTTTTATATGGGGCACACCGTTTTCATCGGTAGTGACGGTAACTGTATCGTTAACCGGTAATGTAATTTCACCTTCTAGTTGGGGTAAGCCTTTTCCTAGGTAATGGTTCGCAAAGAGGAACCCACCAATTAAAAGAATAATGATTAGACCAACAATAGTAAGAGAAGCTTTTTTCCACCGTTGCATTTTTGGCTTTGCTGTTGTTTGTTGCATATCAACTTCACTTTTCATTTTGTCACCTCTTTTTGAAGAGAGTATTTTTAGGCAAACCTTGCGCGTTTTTGTTAACGCTTACATTATAGTGGAACTGAATGGATATTCATTCTATGAGTACAATTATAACCGAAACTTAAAGACCATTCAATACGACATGTAAAAGAAGTAATTTAAAGCTTAGAAAAAGAAATGGCAGATGTGCTTTTTACATGATATGATTAATTTTAGCTTTACTTTACAAAAATAAAAAGGTTATTAAATATTTTACGTAAGTATTTAGAAGCGGAGTGGATAGATTGGCGAAAAAGTATTACGTCGTATGGAAAGGGCGCCGTCCGGGAATTTATATGAGCTGGGAAGATTGTAAAAGGGAGACGGAAGGTTTTCCAGGGGCGAAATTTAAATCGTTTAAAACTCGTAAAGAAGCGGAGGAAGCCTTTAGTGCAGATGGAGAAGATTATCTTTCTTCTAGAACACAAGTGTCGGAAAAGGGGCAAAATGTTGAAGTTCCTCCATATATCGAAGAAAGTGTAAGCGTCGATGCAGCATGCAGTGGAAATCCTGGTCCGATGGAATATCGTGGAGTGTACACAAAAGATGGACGCGAGCTTTTTCACTATGGACCTGTAGCTAAGGGAACGAACAATATTGGTGAGTTTCTTGCTATCGTTCATGCTCTGGCATTGTTGAAAAAGAAAAATAGCAATCTGCCAATTTACTCAGACTCAGAAATTGCAATCGGCTGGGTCAAACAGAAAAAATTAAAGTCGACTTTACCCCGAGATTCAGAAACAGAGCAATTGTGGAATTTAATCGATCGAGCAGAAGCTTGGTTACGTGAAAATAATTACGAAAATCCGCTTTATAAATGGGACACGAAAAATTGGGGTGAGATTAAGGCCGACTTCGGCAGAAAATAGCGAGTTGATACTTAATGGGTGGAGATTTCCGCTTTTTTACTGCATCATCGTTTTTACGTTAAATTGAGCGGAGAATTTGTTTTGCACTTTTTTCGCTGTGGCGTTCTTGCGGAAAGTTTGTCGTTGTATTTTCTTTTATTCTTTCCGT
>CALGOZ010000011.1 GCA_937960785.1 uncultured Pseudogracilibacillus sp. | reverse complement strand
AAGGAGTTACGCAAAGATGATGAAGAAAAAACCATTAAAATCTTTAAATAAACACCAAATATTTAAGGGAAAATGTGTAGCAGAATGTGAAGTTTCTGTGACATTTTTATAATCACAAAATATAAAGCGTACATCAGACTCTTTATAAACCTTATCATATCAATGGTTACAGCCTTCATAAATCTTAAATACTACACAAATAAAAATCTTGGTAATGTGTTGCGTTTGTGTAGTGTTAGTTAAGATTTCTAACGAAAACAATGAATTTGTGTAGTATTTGTGTAGTAAAAAAATATTTTCAACCTTAACTAGCCTTAACCTACGTTTTGGAGAATAAACAGAGAATGCTCCGAAAACCTTATTAAATCAATGTTTTCGGAGCATTCTTGTAAAACGAAAAAACTTAAAAATTATCTGGTCTAAACATATAAACGTCCTCGAAGGGATTCGAACCCCTGACCGACGGCTTAGAAGGCCGTTGCTCTATCCAGCTGAGCTACGAGGACAAAAATAAAGCGGGTGATGGGAATCGAACCCACGACTTCAGCTTGGAAGGCTGAGGTTTTACCACTAAACTACACCCGCAAATGGCTTATCTCTCAACAGCCAAGAATTATTATATAATGTTTCGGAAATGTTGTCAACACGTTTGCTAAAAAAATGAATGTATCAATATGTTATTCGGCAAAGTAGCTAGAATTCCAGCCTTATACAAGTATGTGTGAACCTTTGGGCAGTTAAATAAAGACATGTCTCACTTTTTTCGATTAGCTTTTCCCTAGGTCTTACCTGCAATCAGAAGTCAACCAACTTCAAATGCTGTCCTAACCTAGGGTAGCATTTTCTTCAAAAATTTCTTTCTAGTAGTTACTTAAGCATAGGTCACCATACCATTTGTGGATGGAATATGTGCACGAACGATATGGTAACACCTTTTTCTTAACCAATACCTTGGTCCATTTCATAAAGGGTACGGTAGTAAGCATTCGCCTCCATTAATTCCTTATGAGAACCAGAAAAGGCTATCTCACCCTCATCGACAAAGATAATTTTGTCCATCCATTCTGCTCCAGCTAAATGATGGGTTACAAGAACAATCGTTTTTTCTGGGACTGCTGAAATAAAGGTGTTAATTAATTTCATTTCTGTAATTTGGTCAAGCCCAACGGTAGGCTCATCTAGCAAAATAATCGGTGTTTCTTGGATCAAGGCTCGGGCAAAAGCGATTCTTTGCCGCTCTCCACCAGAAAAACGTTGGCCTAACTCCTCCATCTGTGTATTAATTCCTTCTGGTAATGACGCAATATAATCATAAATTTTCGCCTGTTTTAAAGAAGCGACGACCTCTTGATCAGTGGCATTTTCTCTTCCTATTCTTACATTGTTAGCCACTGTTGTATTAAAGAGATGAGGTTTTTGGTTTAAAACAGAAATCGACCTTGCAAGAGCGCTAGAATTCACTATTTGATTTCCAATCAGTATTTCTCCTCGATCCGGTTCGATTAAACCCGATAACAATTTTAATAAGGTTGATTTACCTGCCCCACTCCTGCCTAAAATAGCAACCTTTTCTCCTTCCTGGATTGTGAAGGAGACATCCTTAATAATTGGTTCATCTTCCTTTGGATATTGGTACTGAAGAGAGGTGACTACAATATCGTTGTTGGCTTGCTTCCTCCAATCTACATAGTCCTTCTCTTCTATCAAGCTGTTCTCAAGCTTATTTAAGCGGTCCAACGACTCTTCATAAATAGGAAGTGTCTCTACCGCATCATTGATCGGCAGTAGAGCATCGGTAATAGAAAACATCATCAGTACAAAACCAGCAATGACTGTAGGAGAAATCGCACCGTTAGCAGCTTGCGTATTCGTCCAAATTAACATGCTGAGAACAATGATACCGATGACTACTTGTAAGGAGAAGTCACGAAATAAATCCCAATGATTAATTTTTCCGATATTATCCATAAGCTTTCGATTATGTTTTGAAATTCTGTTAGTTACCTCTTCCACTCTGCCACTTACTAACCAATCGAGTTGACCAAATAGTGAGTCCGTACTATCCCTGTATAAGTTTGAACGGTAACGTTTAATCTGTATATGCTTTCTTGCCATTAAATGATACGAAATGAATGGCATTAGAAAAACAATAACTCCAAGTAACAAGAGAAGAAGGACCATAAAAACAAGGTCGAATACTCCTATAACTATGGAGAAAACCACATAAACGATGATCCCTGCAAGACTAGGAAGTATCGTTTTGATAAAAAGATCCTGTAACTTTTCGATATCATCCGATAATACTGTAAGGATGTCTCCAGTCTGATAACGACTTTGCAGAAATACTGCCTGTGGTTCTAAAATAGAATAAAGCCGATTACGGTATTTGGCTAAAATTCGTAACACAATATCATGACTTACTAACTGATCTAAATAAGGAAAGACAGCTTGACCGATACTAAAAGCCCGAACCGAAACAATAGGGATGTAAATTATCATGACGTTTTCAGGACGTAGGGAGGATTTTGATATCAAATATCCAGACACAAAAAGTAGCATCGTCCCAGAAAAGACCCCTAGTAAGGCAAAAACTGACGATAAAAGAACTCGCCATTTATTGTCTTTCAAATAGGGTTTAATCCAATTATCCAAAGGAGTCACCCTCTCTCCATTTTACAAATTGTTGATAAATTTCGCCATTCTCTAACAAGTCTTCATGCCTACCCTGTTCGACTATCCGTCCCTTATCAAAGACTAAAACTTGATCCATATGTTTCATCCAATGAAGACGATGGGTTGCAATGAAGACAAATTTATCTTTGAACAATTCTAACATCAATTGTTTAATTTCGTATTCCGTTGCGATATCTAAATGGGCTGTGGGTTCATCAAGCAAAATAATTGGTTTCTCACTCAAGAGCGCGCGAGCCATAGCAATCCGCTGTTCTTGTCCACCACTTAAACTCCGGTGTCCTTCACCAATTTTCTCATTAATTCCTTTAGGAAACTTTTCGACAATTTTAGTTAGTCCAATTTTTTCTACAATTGCTTTTACTTCTCCATCAGTTGTTTCCGGTCGATAAAAGCAAATATTATCTTTTAAAGAAATAGGGAATATATAAGGGTGTTGTGGAATATAGGCAATCTTTTCAAACCAGTGAGGGTGGTGTAAGCTGTTGAAACCCTCATTATTTATATGCACTGTACCTGTATCAAAGGGCAACCGTCCCGCAAGAGCTTGGATAAATGTTGATTTACCAGATCCACTAGCGCCGATAATGCCAATCATACCTTTTTCTACAGTCGTATAAAGATCTTTTAATATGGGATTGCCATCAATCGAAACAGTTATCCCTTCGATTTGAAGGCTTTCAGGTTGCTCTATTAGTGAAAAAACCCTTTCTCCAGCAAGATCCTCACCTAAATTTAAACCGATTAATTCATCGATTTCCTCGAGAGCAAGCTGGCCATTTAGGGTAGCATGATAGTCTTTGCCTACATCTTTAATCGGGCGGAAATATTCAGGCGCTAAAATAAGAATCGTCAAAGCCGGTTGCAACAGGACGCTTCCATCAATTAAACGAAATCCTAAGCCTACCGCAACAAAAGCAATTGATAAACTTGAAAAGAAATCTAAAGCAAATGTAGACAAAAAAGCAACTCGCAAGGTTCTCATCGTCGCGGTACGGTACTGATTGCTTACTTGACTGATTTGTTTGGCGTGAGACTTACTTTTCCCTAAAAAAGTTAAAGTTTCTAAGCCCTTTAATGAATCGACGAAATGATTGGATAAGCGCTTATAGGTTTCATACTGTTTATTCGCCATTTTTTCTGCTGCTATTCCTAGCAAAATCATAAACACAATTACTATTGGGACCGTAATAATTAAAATTGCCGCCGATATCCAATCAAAAGGAAATATAAAGATGACAATTGCTATTGGCAAGATAAAAGAGCGAAGGGTTCTAATGCCAATAATCTCTAAATACTTCCTCACATCATCGATTCCTTCCATCGCCAAGGTGACTAAATGACCTGTTCCTTTCCGTCTAGAAATCGGTTTCGCAAAATAGTTAGAAAATAGTTTGTTCCGTAAATTTTCAGTAGTCTTGTTTGCAAATTGCGTTGCAAGCTTCGTTTCAATTTGGACGAACAATTGACGTAATACGTAAAAAGAGAAAAAAGCCAAAATAAAAGGTGTCACATCTTTTAAAGGAATACGCTCAAAAAGCGCAGTAATTGCCCTAGCTAAAAAATAAGCTTGGGCAATTAAGCTACTTGATTCTAATAAGATTAGGATAGTTAATATCGTGTAATTAGAAAGGGACCCCGGAAAAACCGGGAGTCCTTTTTTACTTTTTTTCATAGATTAATACTCCAAATCATCATCTGTTGATAGTCTCTTTCTAAAAATATAGTAGCTCCATGCAGTATAGCCTAATACAATCGGTAACAAGATGATTGCAGTAATAGTCATTAACTTCAAGGTATAATCTCCGGAAGAAGCATTGTAGACAGTTAAGCTAAAGGCATTGTCAATAGAGCTAATCATCACTCGCGGAAACATACCGATAAATACACTTGCTGTTAGAGATGCAATAGAAACGCTTGTGAGAGTAAAGGCTAGTTTATCTCGTCTTTGTTTGTTTAAGAAATAACTGATTACAAGGGTAACCAAAGCTATAATTGGTATGATAATAAATCCTTGTCCGTGGTAGGTAAACACATCCGTGAGCACATAGCCTAAAACTGCAAAAAGTAACAAGAAAACGATGGTGATAGGCGTTACTTTTTTATTAAGCTTTCTTGCCCTTTCTTGCAAATCATCCTTCGTTCTTAAGGTGATAAATTGCAAACCATGGGTCATTGTTAAAAGTACGAACATGATTCCACCTAACAGGGCAAAAGGATGCAAGAACTGTAAGAAGCTCCCTCCTAATTCCATATCTTCCGTTATCGGCATTCCAGTCATAAAATTACCGAGGACAACCCCCCATAATAGTGGAGGTAAAAAACTTCCAATCCAAAGCGCCCAATCCCATGTATTCCGCCATTTTTGTTGGTCTACTTTACTTCTAAATTCAAACGATACTCCGCGCAAAATTAATGCCAACAGCATGAAGACTAAGGGGATATAGAAACCACTAAACATCGTCGCATACCAGTGGGGAAAGGCTGCAAACATCGCCCCTCCAGCAGTAATTAACCAAACTTCATTTGCATCCCAAAAGGGTCCTATCGTATTAATATAGACTCTTTTCTCCTTATCTGTTTTGCCTAAAAACCGTGATACAATACCGACACCAAAGTCATAACCTTCTAATATGAAAAAACCAATAAACAAAATGGCAATTAATATAAACCATAATTCACTAAGAGACAACTTCCGCACCTCCTGCTCGATCGAATGGATCCTTTGGTACTTCTTCTTTCTTGTCGTGATCGTGATTTGTCTTCTTAATGTGACGGACGAACAGATAAATTGTAACAATTGCCAGTATCGTATAAATTACCGTAAAGGCAATTAAGGAAAACAACACTTCTCCTCCCGTAACTGTTGGTGAAATGGCATCTTCTACCGTAAGTAATCCAAAAACAATCCAAGGTTGACGGCCTAACTCTGTCATAAGCCAACCAGCTGTATTAGCGATAAAGGGTAAGGCTATGGCAAAAGTCATTAGCTTTAAATACACCGGATGTTGCATTAACAGTTCTTTACGACGCAGGTATAGGCCATAAATAGCTAAAATGAGCATTAATGCACCGGCTCCCGTCATAATTCTAAATACCCAGAATAGTGTTTTTACTGGTGGAATATAATCTCCTGGTCCATATTTTTCTTCATAATAGGCCTGTAATTCATTCATACCTGTGACGGAACCACTAAACTTACTATAAGATAAGAAACTTAACATATAAGGTACTTCGATGACTAAGTTATTTTCTTTATTCTTCGTATCAATCGCTGCAAAGACGGTAAAAGGTGCAGGATCATCACTGTTTTCCCATAAGGCTTCAGCAGCAGCCATTTTCATTGGTTGGGCTTCAATTAAATATTGGGCTTGCCAATGACCAGTGAATAATACAGTCACAGAAGTAATTAAGCCAAACACAATAGAAATATTAAAAGAACGCCTAAACATTTCTATGTTTTGCTTTTTATATAACTTCCAGGCACTAATACCTGCAACTAAAAATGAACCAGTTAACAAGGATGTAATTAAGACGTGCGGAAACTGTGACCAAAGGTGGGGATTCGTCAATATAGCAACAAAGTCATTCATCTGTGCTCTACCATCAACAAATTCAAAACCGACTGGATTTTGCATAAAGGAGTTCGCAGATAAAATCCAAAAAGCTGATAAAATTGTGCCGATAGACACAAGCCATACCGATAATAAATGGACTTTTTTCGGTAGACGTTTCCAACCGAAAATCCAAATCCCTATGAAGGTTGATTCTAAGAAAAAGGCTAATAAACCTTCAATAGCCAAGGATGGGCCGAACACATCACCGACAAATCGTGAATAGGTTGACCAGTTCATACCAAATTGAAACTCTTGTAAAATACCAGTAACAACACCGACAGCAAAGTTAATAAGGAACAATGTACCCCAAAATTTTGTCATCTTCTTGTACACTTCATCGCCTTTTACAACATATAAAGTTTGCATAATGGCGATAATGAAGGCTAATCCGATTGACACTGGTACGAAAAAATAGTGAAAAATCGTTGTTGACGCAAATTGGAGTCGACCAAGTATCACTGGGTCCATAATTCGTTACATCTCCTTTTGTTCATTCTTGATGCTACTATGGGACAATACAACTAAATATCAGGACATTTAATTGTATAAAAAGTGGTACCAACAATTTATACATTTAATTTCCTTCACTTACATATAAGTATACATGAAATTTCGAGCTAAAAAATGGTTATTCGTTAACAAACGAAGTCGATTCGATGAACATTTTATTACATTTTATAAAATAACATATTTAAACACAATAAAACATTTATCACGGCAATTCCTTATAAATACAAAATTTTACAATGTTGTTATTTGTTATACCATTTTAAAAAAGCGAAGTTTTTTTAATTTTCGAAGGTCTAGAATGAAAGATGTTATAGTAAAACACGGAATAATTTTATAA
>CALGOZ010000010.1 GCA_937960785.1 uncultured Pseudogracilibacillus sp. | reverse complement strand
ACTTCACCTTTTGAGTTATTTTTGTTAAAATAAAAAAGAGTGATATCGAACGAACATTTTGCTAAATTGAGGTGTAAATAAATGAGATTTATTGTTAGCATAATTTGGGCACTATTAATCGGTGCAGCAATTTCTTACGTTTTGGCTAGTATGGGCAATGATGCCTTTAACTTAACCCAATCATTAACTTTTTCTGCAATTAGTTTTGTCGGTATTTTAATCGTCGATCTCGCTTTAAGTGCCGCATCGATGTCAAAGGAGTAACGTAAGCGTACATAATTTAAAATTTATTCCGCGCTAAGCTAAACATAGGCTGAATCCAACGTCTAAGATTCAGTCTATTTTATTTTCTACATTAAAAAAACGGCGTCTCCTTACACCGGAACGCCGTTCTATCATTTTTATAAAAACTTAGTCTGGAATACCTAAAGCAATCTTCGCATATCGGGACATTTTATCTTTACCCCATGGTGGGTCCCATACGATATTTACTTTCGTATCTTTTACTTCTGGAATATCTGCTAAAACTCGTTTAATATCCGCTTCGATATGGCCAGCTAAAGGACAACCCATAGACGTTAACGTCATCGTTACCGTACAAAGGCCATCTTCATCGAGATCCACATCATAAATTAAACCAAGATTGACAATATCTATACCTAATTCGGGGTCAATAACATTTTCGATTGCGCCTAAAATATTTTCTTTTAACATTTCATCCATTTTCCCTTACCTCCTTCGTACCTTCCTACTTATTATTTAAACATATTTTATCGTATTTTTAAATGTTTATAACTTACGTTCAAACCATTCTGCTGTTTTTCTAATCGAAAGTTTAGAAATATTATGGATTCGATCTTTTTCTTCAATGAATTGTAAGTCTTCTTCCTTCGTATACTTCGATTGAACTTCTTTATAAAACTTTCTGCTATCTTCTACCGGTACAATTTGATCGAGCTCACCATGCCAAATAAATAAGGGGCGGTTATTTAGTTTTTCTACTTGTTTTGTAAGGTCGAATTTTTTTACTTCTCTAAGTTTTACTTCATCGAATTCAGAAGCCCCTTGCATCGTCTGTTTTGCTCGTTCTGTAATATAAGGTGTCCCCATTAATACAGCGGCAGATTTAATCCAATCATATTTCGTAAGGGCTGCATAAGTAATCATACCACCCATACTCGTTCCACCGAAACCTATCCGATTATCAAGAATTAATTGTTTTTTCTTTAAATATTCGTAAAGTGACTTTATTTCTTGAAGGGCATCTGTTACGATATTCCAAAATGTGACCCCATGTTCAATCGGATCTTCGGAAATCGCTCGTTCGCCATGAAGCGGGGCATCGGGTAAGATTACGCGAATACCTTTTTCCGCCATTTTGTAAGCGATGGTTAAACTACTTTCTTTTTCACCATTAAAGCCATGGTAATAAAACACCGTTGGTAGCGGTTTTGATTGTAAAGAGGATTTTGCCATAAGTAAAACAGGAATTTGTTCTACTTCTAATCGTTCAATCACAATCATCTACATCGTCCTTTTCTCTATATTTTACTTTTTATTATCATAAAGAAAAAAGCTTTTTGCAACTACCTTTTGATTTTGGTGGAGAACTGTTTATATATTTGTTAAACTAATTGGAACGAGGTGATTTTATTGGTTCAACGTTATTTAATTGCGATTGATTTAGACGGGACCTTATTAAAGGATAATCGGCAAATTTCAATGTATTCAAAAGTTGTGATACAAAAATTAATCGAGCAAGGCCATTATGTCGTTATTGCGACTGGGCGCTCGAATCGAATGAGTATTTTATATTACGATGAATTGAAACTAAATACACCACTCATTAATTCAAATGGTGCTTTTATTCATCATCCTAACGACCCGAACTGGGGAACGTATCATGTACCTCTCGATATGAATACAGCAAAAGATATAATTGAAATAAGTTTCTCTTTAAATGCGGAAAATTTACTCGCCGCAATTCACGATAACGTAATCGTCGAGCGCTTCGATCAACATATTGTCGATTTTTATGAATCGGGAAGTGACACAGGCGTTATTAAAGTAGGACCTTTAAAAGAAAAATTAAAGGAAGAGCCCACGTTGATGCTAGTCTATCCACATTACGATAAGTTAGATAAATTAACCGAGTATTTAAATGACATCCATGCGGAAACAATCGATCATCGTAACTGGGGCGAGCCCTTTCATATTATCGAAATTATGAACAAAAGTATGAACAAGGCAGTAGCGGTAAAAAAAGTCGCTGACTATTATGGTGTACCACGGGAACGAATCATTGCCTTCGGGGATGAAACGAACGATTTGCATATGCTTGAATATGCTGGAATCGGTGTCGCAATGGCAAACGGTGTCGACGACGCAAAAAATGTGGCTGATCAAATTACAAAATCGAACGAAGAGGACGGGGTCGCAGTTTTTTTAGCTGACTATTTTAACATTAAAGAATCAATTCGTGTATAATCTTTTTCCATAATTAGGATGAATAAAAACATATAAGCTAGTAATAGTAAAGGTGAGCGTACGATACGTTCACCTTTTTTATATCGATTCATACAGAAGTAAAGGAGGCTAATTATGGAACGAAAACAAAGAACAAGAGAAGACGAACAAATCATCAATGAACATACGGATGATAAAATTAATATGAAAGATGATGCCGAACGTAGCAAACAATCGCTTAAAAGGGATAAGAAGCGAAAAGCCGAAGAGATTAAAGATAGTACGATCGGAGGCTTTTAATTGGAGAATTATTTATCCGAAATAGTAATGGAGAAAAACTTAACAAACAAAGATCGAGAAAATGAAGAGAAAGAAGCGATTATTAAACGAGCAATTGAAGCTGCTTATACTGTTGCAACGCCAGAAGAAAAAGATCAGCTCGCTCAATTTGCGAAACGATTGCATCAATCGTAAAGGACACTCCCCTTTAATAATCGTTCATCCCTAAAGTTTTTCCAATGCTTTAGGGATTTTTAATTTAAATTTTAAATTCGGATAAAAGATTAAATCCTAGTATATGAAAATAGTACCCCTTTATTTTGGAAATCTACTCTGCTTCCGCTTAGTCAGTCTATTTTACACGAACTTCCTAATCTCCCTTGCACAATACTTCGTTCTTCAATAATAAAACAAAGGTTAGTACAATGATTTCGATATTGAAGGTAATCCTTCCGTAGCCTCTTCATTTTAAATAAATCGCTTGTTTATCATAAACCATTAGGAAAGGGG
Organism: uncultured Pseudogracilibacillus sp.; assembly: GCA_937960785.1. GTDB lineage: Bacteria > Bacillota > Bacilli > Bacillales > Amphibacillaceae > Pseudogracilibacillus. The sequence goes on along the minus strand of CALGOZ010000010.1, from coordinate 2,037 downwards.
CGTACAATGGTTTTTTATATAAAAATATGTTACATTTAAATAGAAATGATTACAGTTTGATATTCTGATGGAGGGATATTATGTCGGTACGTCCAGAGGGAACACCTAATCCAAACGCAATGAAATATACGACGAATAAAATAATATTTGAAGGTACAGATAGTATCTCTGTCTTACCCGGCGATGTAAGTGAGTATGAAATTTTAAACGATTTAATGAAAATCGATGGTGTCGACAACGTATTCGGCTATCAAAACTTTATTACAGTTACTAAGTTTTTTGATGTCGAATGGGATGAGATAAACGATCAAGTATTAGAAGTGTTTAGGAAGCATGGCTTTGAATAATCAATTCGACTTTGGTGGCATATCGCCACCTTTTTTATTTAAGTCTATATTTATTTCATTTCCACAAATAATAAACATATCGAACGAGCGAGTACGAGGTGATTTTTATGACACGATTACGGTCTATACATATTGCATTTCTATTCTTTTTCTTAACTGCCTTATCGGGAGTTTATTTACGTTTACAATTATTTACAGGTGCTGAATTCGGGCTAGAATATGGGAATCTGTTACATGGTCATTCACATATAGCAATTTTAGGTTGGACTTTTTTTGCAGTGTTTCTTATTTTTTTATTTTTAACAAAAGAGCATACGAACAAATTCGTTAAAGTGACGATTTGGCTTCTTTTAGTCGTTACAGTAATCATGTTTATCGCCTTTTTAATTCAAGGTTATGCGTTATATTCAATTATATTTTCTACATTGCATATTTTTCTAGAATATGTTGTCGTATTTTTAATCGTTCGTCACGTACGGAAGCGAAAAAGAAAAATACCTAAAAGTAGTCGTCTCTTTATGTATGGTGCGGTGATTATGTTAGTCATTTCTACCGTCGGACCTTTCGCTTTAGGAGGTATCGCATCCCAAGGTTTACGGGACTCACCGATTTTCGATATGGCAATTTATTTCTACTTACATTTCCAGTACAATGGATGGCTTTACTTTATGCTCATCGGGATGTTCCTCTGGATGTTAGCTAAAAAACAAATCGCTTTTTCTGAAACGAAAATGCGCTTAAGTTTCTGGGTATACTTTTTTTCATTATTTCCTAGCTTCTTCTTATCTATTTTATGGTACGGATTTGGTACGTATGGTACAGTTTTAGCAACGATCGGCGCGTTAGGCTTGCTTACTGGTGTAATCTTATTCTTATGGGCGATGTTAGAAGTGAATAATAAATTAAGAACTCTTTTCCCACGAATCATATTATATTTACTATATCTCGTCCTTTTATTAGTCGGAGTTAAAGGCTTAATGGAACTTGGCTTACTCTATCGTCCATTCGGCGAGTTAATTTATGATACACGCTCTGTTGTTATTGGTTATTTACATTTAACTTTGCTCGGTTTTGTTACGATTTTTATATTGGTCCAATTTTTCTACGTTGAAATTTTACCGCCGGTTAACACGTTCTTTACTTTTTCCATCGGACTCTTTTTAATCGGCTTTATCATAAATGAACTCGTTCTATTTTTCGCAGCGCTTTTCAGCTGGTTGCACTTAGGTGCCTTGCCAGGGCAAAACTTATTGTTACTTTTTGCTAGTTTTTCTTTATTAATAGCTGTTAGTTGTTTATGGTACTTGTCAACTTCTTACTTTGAAAAAGTAAAACTGTATAAAAGTTAGCAGCATTTATATAGAAATGCTGGAACAAACCTAAGTAGAATGACGGTGTTCAGAAAAACTGAGCGCCGTTTTCTTTATTTGTACCAACTTGAGAAGGTGGGCATTATAAATCGATGCATTTAAAATCTTGCGTCATTCCCTCTATCTAGGTAGTTTTTTTATAAAACAATTCAATTTTCTAGGTAGAAATAGCTGTTAGGTAAATCTATGCACAAAAGCATCTCAACTTACACAGTGAAGCGCTCTACCGGGTAAGTACATGCACAAAAGCATCTCAACTTACACAGTGGAGCGCTCTACCGGGTAAGTCTATGCACAAAAGCATCTCAACTTACACAGTG
>CALGOZ010000009.1 GCA_937960785.1 uncultured Pseudogracilibacillus sp. | reverse complement strand
ACAAGAGAAGAGGGATTAGGTAGAAGAGTCCCTGAGCCAACAATTATAATGAAAGTAAATAGGAAGTTATCTAGGAAATTCAAAAGTTTAAAAAGAAAGATAATTGGATAAGAAGAAAAATAAACAGGACTATATTTATTAAAAATGAATGTTATAAGTTTTAGTAGGTAAGTTTATCGCACTTTATAAGAGTGCGACTTTTTTATACTATAAACGAGGACTTTATTATTGACATAATGTAGAAACAGAAATACGTAAAGAATTAGAATAGTATTTACAGATGTTTACTTATAGTGTTGCACGAACCCCAATTAAACATGAAATCCCTGGGGGGTTCGCACACTTTTTCATATTAAACTAGCTTCATTTTATTTGTCGTCTATACCTGTTTCTTGAATAATACATAGTTCTATACATGTATCTTCAAATAATGGTATACTGTATAGTGATATTTTAAAATTTTTATGCAAAATCTAAATCAGTACTTATATACTTAAAAATGTACTACTAAGACACTATAGTTAAATACGGTATGCATGGAGTGACGCAATTGTCAAATCAAGATTTATTTCGTGCCTTACTTTCCGATACGATGGATTTAATGTCTGGTTTTGTATTGCCAATCCCGATTCCTAGAGAATTGATTCGAGTGCTATATGAGAAAATGAAAAAGAATCCAGTAAACAAATATTTAAATAAAGACTACGATCAATTAATTGCTTATTATAAGCAAGATGAGGATAAGCTCTTAAGCTTAAGCTTTAACAATGAAACGGAATTTTTACCTCAACTTGTAGTAATCGATAATACGACGGAGCCTTTAGATGTTGACCGATTTCGTATTAAATTTAATTCCACAGTATTTGAATTAGATGAGGGATTACGAAGTACGACCAAACCAGCCTTTGAATCCTTTATCAAAGGCGTTAAATATAGTAATGAAGAAAATTTACGACTTATAAAAGTAGAAAAACAAGATAATGGTTATATCTTTCATACACAGCCGGTTTATTATAAGACGTATTTACATACGAACTTATTAGTCGATTATGAGCCTAAGAATAAAAGCAGTATACGTTCAATTGCGCATCCTGATGGTCAACTAGAGCCTTTAGAAGAATCCTTATTAGCCAATCATATTGGATTTAATGTTTTAGTTTTTACACCACAGGGAGAGCTGATTATTCCTGTTCGATCAAAGGATGTCAGCTATGCACCGTTGGAATTATCAGCTTCGATATCTGGTGCAGTAGCTGCTTACGATGTTTCGGATGGAAGACCTCTACAAGAGCACGTCATTATACGAGAGGGGCTTGAAGAATTGGGACTACTAAGGAATGAGGTTGTTGAGGATAGTATCCAGTTTCTTGGCTTAACCAGGGAATTATTAAGAGGTGGGAAGCCTGAACTTTTTTTGCTATGGAAACTAAATTAACATATAGTGAAGTTGTTGAAAGATGGAAGCAAGCTAAGGATAAATGGGAGAATAATAAAGTAATTTATTTTCCTTTTGGTGACATAGCGAGGAAACCCCTCTTATCAGAAGTCGATCATAAATTGTTCGAAGATAAGACTGTAGACTTATTTAAGCAATTTGGTTCAAACATGTCACTCCCTTTTGTAACAAATCTAGCTTTATGGTTGAAGTTGAAACGAGCCGGAAACTAAATATAACAAAAAACTTTGTGCGAACCCCAAGCGAACATGAAATCCCTGGGAGGTTCGCACATTTTTTATAGGTAAAACCTTT
>CALGOZ010000008.1 GCA_937960785.1 uncultured Pseudogracilibacillus sp. | reverse complement strand
AAAAAAGATGCCGACAATTTTATCGGCATCTTTATTTTTAGTTAGTCGCTTGTTACCCTTGGAGTAGTAAGTCGTATGGATCCTCAATCATTTCTTTAATACGTACTAGGAATTGAACTGCTTCTTTACCATCGACGATTCGGTGATCGTAGGATAGGGCAATGTACATCATTGGACGTACTTCGATTGAATCATCAGGCATAACTACTGGGCGCTTGACGATATTGTGCATTCCTAAAATACCGACTTGTGGTGCGTTTAGAATTGGCGTCGACATCATCGAACCAAAAATCCCACCATTCGTAATCGTGAAAGAACCACCTTGTAAATCGTCGAGACTTAGTTTATTTTCACGAGCTAATGAACCTAGGCGAGCAATTTCGCGTTCGATTCCAGCAAAATCTAACTTATCTGCATCACGTACAACTGGAACGACAAGACCCTCATCTGTTGATACGGCAATACCGATATCGTAAAACTCTTTAATGAGTAAATCTGTTCCATCGATTTCAGCGTTTAATAATGGGAACTCCTTCAACGCTGCGACCGTCGCCTTTGTAAAGAAAGACATGAAACCTAATTTAATATCGTTTTTAGCGATGAACTGCTCTTGACGCTCTTTACGTAAGTTCATCACCGCTGACATGTCAACTTCATTAAACGTCGTTAACATCGCAGCTGTTTGCTGGGCCTCAACTAGTCGCTTCGCAATCGTTTGACGACGGCGGGACATTCTTTCGCGACGGATTGGCTTTTCTGGTGTGCCTGCTTCTTCTGCTGACGCTTGCGCTTTTGGTGCTGGTGCAGATGCCGCACGGCTCGCTGCTTCTACATCTTCAGGACGAACTCTTCCTAATGGATCTGCCGTTGGAACTTCAGATAAGTCGATCCCTTTTTCACGAGCTAACTTTCTAGCTGCTGGTGAGGCGACGACATCTTGGCTCGCGGCAGATGCTACTGGTGTCTCTTCTGCCTGCGGAGCTGCCTCCTCTTTAGTTTCTTCAGCTGCTGGTGCTTCCTCTGCTGGAGCGCTATCTGCTACTGCACCTGCTTCACCACTTTCATCGACTTTTGCTATAGTGTCGCCGACGTTAACATCGTCACCTTCTTCAAAAAGAAGCTCGACAATTACCCCAGCGTAATCACTATTTACTTCTACATTAACCTTATCTGTTTCTAATTCAACGACAGGATCACCTTTTTCTACTTGATCTCCTGGTTGAACGAGCCACTCAGCAATAGTACCTTCAGTAATAGATTCCGCTAGTTCTGGAACTTTAATTTCCTTCACTATTATTTCCTCCCTTTGGATTAATCGCCTCTGCGATTACTTCCTCTTGCATAATTTTATGAACGTTTGGTTCACCTACGGATGTTGCCGCTCTTTCCGGTCTTCCTACGTAACGAATCATCTGATCATCTTTTACTAAATCGCGTAAATATTCTAATACAAAACGCCAGCTACCCATGTTCTTCGGCTCTTCCTGAACCCAGACAACCTCTTCAAGGTTCGGTAGCTGTTCGATTTCTTTGCGTAACTCTTCTTTCGGGAATGGATATAGCTGTTCTACTCGAATTGCACGTAACCAATCGAACTTCTCATCTGAATTTTCAATTGCTTCTTCAATATCTACCATCACTTTACCAGTACCTAAGAGAAGTCGTTTTGCATTTTTCTTGCTAACTTTTAAGTTAGGTTGATTGCGAATTGGTTGGAATTTGCCTTCAGTAAATTCCTTCGCCTCAGATGCAACTCGTGGATTACGTAATAAGCTCTTCGGTGACATGACGACTAATGGACGAGCTTCTTCGCGACCACGCATTAGTGCCTGTCTTCTTAATAAATGGAAATACTGAGCTGATGATGTCACATTCGCAACGATCCAGTTATTTTCTCCCGCCATTTGTAAGAACCGTTCTAAACGAGCGCTTGAGTGCTCTGGTCCTTGACCTTCGTAACCATGGGGTAATAACATAACCATATTTGACTTATCGCCCCATTTAGCACGGGCAGAAGAGATAAATTGGTCGAAAATTACTTGCGCTACGTTCGCAAAGTCACCAAACTGTGCTTCCCAAATAACTAATGTATCTGGAGAATGGACACTATAACCATATTCAAAGCCTAATACCGCTGTTTCAGATAACGGGCTGTTAAAAATGTCAAAAGAAGCCTTTGCATCATCTAAACCGTGGATTGGGCAATATTTTTCCCCTGTTTCAGAGTCGTATAACACGAGATGACGGTGGGCAAAGGTTCCACGCTCTGAGTCTTGACCAGACATACGAATTGGAATTCCATCTTTAATAATCGAAGCGAAGGCTAGTGCCTCTCCTTCTGCCCAATCCGCTTTTTGTCCTTCTTCTAAAATATTCTCACGGCGCTTAAATACACGGTTTAAGCGTTTGAAAACTTTAAATCCTTCTGGACGTTTGAGCAAATCTTCATTTAATTTCTTCAAATCGTCTAGTGGCACTGCTGTTTCGTAATGATCGATGCTTTTTGCTAAGTAATCTGGCATCTTTAACTCAACAATGTCACTTAATTCCTTTGTTTTCATACCGTCGTATTCCTTCTGTAATTTCTCGAAGGCACGGTCTTTGATCGCTTTGATTTCTTCGTCTGTTATAATATTTTCTGCCTTTAATTGTTCGCCGAAAATTTCTGTAACTGTTGGATGCTCATCAATCAACTTATATAACTTCGGCTGTGTTGCTCTCGGTTCGTCCATCTCATTATGACCATAACGACGATATCCGACTAAGTCGAGGACACAATCTTTCTTAAATTTACGGTTATACTTATACGCTAATTGAATTGCGCGCACTGCCGCAATCGGATCATCCGCATTTACACGAATAATTGGAATGTCGAATCCCTTTGCTAAGTCACTTGCATAGCGAGTTGAACGGGCTTCATAATTATCCGTTGTAAAGCCGATTAAGTTATTTGCAATAATGTGAAGTGTTCCACCAACATGGTATGCGTCAATCTGGCTTAAGTTCATCGTCTCTGGTACAATTCCTTCTCCAATAAACGCGGCATCACCATGGATGAGGACACTAATTGCCTTATTTAAATCCTGCTTGGAGTAACCCTTTTCAGAACGATCATCTTGTGCTGCTCGTGTATAACCAGCAACAACCGGGTTAACGAACTCCAGGTGGGATGGGTTATTTGCTAATTTGATTTTCGTTGCTTTTTCTCCGTTTTTCACTTCGCGCGTTGCACCAAAGTGATAACTAACATCCCCTGTCCAACCGTAGTTAATTCCTCGAGAACCTTCGGATGGGATTAACTCTTTATCAGGAGCATAATGGAATTCGGAGAAAATTTTATCTAGCGGTTTTCCGAGCACATACGCTAGGACGCTTAAACGACCACGGTGTGCCATACCCATCATTATATTTTCAATGTCGTCTTCGTTCGCAGCTTTTACAATTTGATCTAAAATCGGTACCATCGACTCTAAACCTTCGATAGAGAAGCGTTTTTGACCAACGAAAGTTCTGTGTAAAAACTGCTCAAAAGATTCCACATTAATTAGACGTTCTAGTAGTTGTTTCTTTTCAAGTTCAGTTAATTCAGTTTCTACTACGCCGGATTCAATTTGTTCTAAAAACCATTCACGCTCTTCATCGGAATGGATATGGTCGAACTCAAAAGAGATTTTTCCTGTGTATTTTTTGCGTAACAATTCCGCGACATCATAGGCTGTCTCGACGGATGGTTCCGTGCGGTTCCATACCCATTCAGCCGGGATCTCGCGTAAATCTGCTTCTGTAATACCGTAAGTTTCTGGATTTAATAACTTCGAGTCGCCTTTAAAAAATAGTTCCTTTCCAACTGCGTAAATATCTGCTTCTAAATGACCAAATCGACGAATTGCTGCAATATACTCAGCTGCAGCAGTAATTTTCTTTACTTCTAACGCTGAAACTTCACCAACGACAGCTTGTTGTGGCTCTCCTGCATGATCCAACCATTTAGGGGCACCATGTTTATCGAACATCGCTTTCAAAGAGGGATCAACTAAACTCGGATCCTCCTTATATAGCTCATACTGTTCTTCTACATAACCCAAGTTTGGACCATAGAAATTGCGCCAAATATTCATACTAGGTTCTACCCTTCGTGCCACATTCTATACCCCCAATAGATATTCACTTATCCGTTATGAGCAGAATATATCGCTCAGCTTTCATTATAGGACTGTAGCTCTTTATGAGCAACTAATAAGGCCTCTAAAAGAACGTAAGAACGGTTTTTATCGATGAAAGCCCTTTCCATATTACATAATATGTAAAAAGGAAAATACAGTATTATGTTGACTTTTTTAAAAAACTCATTAATAAAACTTCCTTTATTAACTTGAGTCCTTTTTTAAAAAAATACATTCGAGTACATCGATAAAGATGATGAAAGAGACCTAACAAAATTTCTCCGTTAAAAGCCACTTAAAAAACGGACTAAATCTAAAATTGACTTAGTCCGCTTTTTTGCTTTACTACTTTAAAATGAATTATTCATCACTTCCGCGATAACGTTCGTATGGTAATGGATTCCATACCCTATTCTTTAATTGTTCTTCACGTAAAGGTTCAGCTAAATCATCGTAGATTTCCTTTGCGACTTCTAATTCTTTTTCCGCCTCTTTGCGATCTTGATACATAAATTCGTCGGAAGCGATTTCAGGGGCTTGCGCAACTTTTTCTTCTAAGTCACTGATAACATCTGCTTGTTGCTTGCGCATCGCTTCTAATGCATCGACTTTCCACGCTGGTTGTACGCTACGATTTAAGTCCGTTGCGTAACTAAATTCGGCGAAAATATCGCGATATACTTTATCTGCATTTTCGCGCACATCCCGTATTGCAAGCTCTAAATCTTCAATCGTTAATTGTTCTACCTCAAGTGGATCTTTTCGTTTCATGCCACCGATTTGATGATAATCTTTATAGTATGGAAAAATGCTCGCTATCGTCTTATTAACTGGGATTGTTGCTTCGCCTTCTTCGTCAGTACCTTTAGGTTGTACCCCTTGAATTGCAATCCGGGCTGATTCAGGACGAACGATTTCCTTCGGTGGTAAAAATCCATGACGTAATAATTCACGGATGCCTGTCCCGGAAATATTAATTCGAAAACGCTCGTCATGGGGACATGTTTGCTGTGATGCTGGCATATTACAACGAGTACAGTAAAATACTTCGTGGAACAAACGAATATCGATTCCTAATTCCTCTGGCGTAAATTCATCGAAAATCGTATGACTTGCATATTTATCGTAATAATCACCAATTCCAGCATGGTCACGTCCTATTAAGGCATGGGTACAACCGTAGTTTTTCATAATTAATGCATGTAGAACAGTCTCACGTGGTCCAGCGAAAATATACGTTACTCGTAACGGTGATAAAATGGCTCGCTCTTTTGGATAATACGTATCGATTACGGAGCGATAAGCTAACATACGAAATTCATGGCGTGTATATTCACGTTTTGCCATTTCTACTAACGGTTGGATTAACAACCCGTCTAACTCCTCAAGGGCATTGCGATGGATGTACTCATGGCCTCGGTGAATTGGGTTTGCTCCTGTAATAAATCCACCGACAGAATTAAACTTTTTCTCTTCGTAGAATAAACGCCATGTATCTTTCGGTTCCATACGCATTTTCTCAAAGGGACCCCAGTCAACTCGGTTTAATAAGGTAATCGGTCCCCCGAGAGCTGTATCTCCCATCCGACGATAAATCGAGTCGACACCGGGATGGTTTCGGTCAGTCGTGCCAAATAGATGCTTCGCTCGCATTTCTTTGTCATAATCAAAAATATCCGTAATTTCTAATATTGCAATCGGAGTTTCCTTTTCGTTAACGAGAACGACTTCATCACCGATTGATAAGCTAGCAATCACACCATTGTTAACGCTTCCAATTGGTGCAAAACTTAAGGGTACAGGCCAAACAGTTCCATCGGCTAGGCGGCCTTCCTTCAGCACCGATTCATAATCAGCTTCATTCATAAAGCCATCGTTCGGCGATAATACTCCGGTAGCGATCATTTCAATCGTGATAACCGCTTCTAAGTCAACCATAATTTTCGGCAGTGTCTTTGCTTTTTCTAGCGCTCTCTCCAACGCTTCGCCGGTTGCCACTCGGTTGACTAATCTCCCTCCGTGGGGTTGCTGTGGCAACGTTTCAAAATCCATCTCTCTCTTAACTTGTTGTACTGTCACTCTCATCATCTCCTTTAAGTAATCGCTTACATTTCGAGTTTGTTTGAAGTGATTTTTAACAAATCAATTTTAACTATAACTGATATTGAAAATAATGTCAATTTATATCATTATTTGATGTATTTTCTTGAAATTGTATTCCCATTTACAAATCGTTTAAAACTTTTTCACGTAAAGGATATTTCTATTTAACAAATAGGAAAAAAACAGGTATAATGTGTATAGTAAGATTTACAATCGTGGATATACTAAAAGGCATACATATACTTAAGGAGGAATCGGCGTGAAATTAGTATTAATCCTTGGACTTATAGTTGTATTTTTATCTAGTTGCTTTAATTCTGCCTACGAATCGAAGCCTGGAGTTCCTAAGCCAAGTCAATATCAATAATGTTTTAAATAGCTAGAAAGTAAAAATGGACTGATCTTCAATACTTTTGAATCAGTCCTTTTTTATTTTACGATAAATTAGGGAATCCTTTTTGTCGAAGTGCTTCAAACACAACGACCGCAACGGTATTCGATAAATTAAGTGAGCGAACATTTCCCGACATCGGTAACCGAAGGCATTGGTCCTCTTTTCCTTCTAAGAGCGATAACGGCAATCCCTTTGTCTCACTGCCAAAAATGAAATAAATATCTTCCTCAATCGAACTAAAGTCAAAATCCGAGTACGTATTTCCTCCGTAATCTTCAACAAAGAAAAATCGTCCCTTCTTATTTTCAGCAAAAAAATGTTCAATTGAATCATACTCTCGTAACGATAAATGTTTCCAATAATCTAATCCAGCCCGTTTTAACATTTTATCCTCGATAGAAAAACCGAGAGGATGAATTAAATGCAATGTCGAATTCGTTCCCACACAAGTACGGGCGACATTTCCTGTATTTCCAGGAATATCTGGTTCATGTAACACTACGTGTAAAGCCATAAGAGGTCCCTTCTTTCTCTTTTTATGTCGTTTCAAAAGTGAATAAAGCATCCCTTACTTTTTCCTGTAAAGTTGAATCATCTATCTTTTTTAACATTTCTTCTAATGCTTCTTTTGCTTCGTCAGTCCCAATTTTACCTAAAGCCCAGATCGCCGTTTCCCGAATTACTGGGCGTACGTCTTTTAATACGATATTTTTTAGCAGGTCAATTGCTGTTTCATCTTTATAATGAGCTAGAGCGATAATCGCATTTCGTTGTAGTGGATTTTTACCCCGCCAAAAACCAGAAATATGGCCGAATTTTTCTCTAAATTCCCGATTCGTCTTTTGTAGCATTGGTTGTAATAGAGGTTTTGCTACTTCAGGTTCTGGTTCAAATTCTTCATGTAAATGAAAGTCAATTTGTTTGTTAAACGGACAAACTAATTGACACGTATCACAGCCGTAAAGTCGAGTCCCGAGTTTTTCGCGAAAAGGCTCTGGTAAAGATACTTTCGTCTGGGATAAAAACGATAAACAGCGCTGGGCATTTAACTGACCTCCTTGAACGAGCGCTCCGGTAGGACAAGCATCGAGGCAAATGCGACAATCGCCACAACTCAACTCTACCGGTTCATCCGGTTCAAAAGGAATATTCGTAATCATTTCCCCTAAATAGACGAAAGATCCGAATTCTTCTGTAATTATGGAAGCATTTTTACCACTAAAACCAATCCCCGCCCGCTCGGCAACCGCTCGATCGCTTAATTCGCCTGTATCGACCATTATTTTATAAGAAAAATCTGTCACTTGGTCTTCGATAAATGCTGCTAGCTTTTCCAATCGTTCTCGTAATACGACGTGATAGTCTGTACCCCATGACGTTCTTGAAAAAATCCCCCTTCGTGCTCCGGGTTTACTTTTCGGTGCGTCCTTCAACTTCGTCGGATAAGCTAAGGCAATAGCAATAATCGATTGAGCACCAGGTAAAAGTCGCTTCGGTTCCGTTCGTTCTTCTATCGACCCTTTTTCAAATCCAGACTTATATTGTAACCGTTCTTGTTCAATTAATCGACGTTTTAATTCTGTAAAAGGATCTGCTGTTGTAAACCCAATTTTATCAATACCAATTTCTTTACTATGGGCAATAATCGCTTCTTTTAATTCCTGAAAGGTTGTCACTCGCTCACCTCCCTAACCTTTACTCATCTATATATAAACTGTCTTATTCTTTTCTTAAAAAGAGGGACATTTCCTCTACACCTGTTTTATTATAACAAAATTCATTCGATTACTAAATTTACAGACTTAAGAATAACATGTACAATAGAACCGAAAAAAAGGGGGACGAAAAGATATGTACACAATTATTTTGTCGCAAGACCACTTCATCCACAAAGATGCGTTACTTTTTCCAATAGAAGAAAGAGGCATGCAGTTTGGAGACGGTGTTTACGAAGTAATACGGATATATGATGGTCGACTTTATTTGCTTGAGGAGCATATCGATCGATTGTTTCGCTCATTAAGTGCTATCGAAATAAATATACCTTTTACAAAGGAACAACTTAAAAAGAATTTATACCAACTAATCGAACTAAACGAAATGTTTACAGACGGTTTTATTTATATGCAAGTTACTCGGGGGATGGCGGAAAGGAACCATCCATTTCCTAAATATGCTACTCCGAATTTATATGCCTACATAAAAAAACGTAAACGTCCGCTTACCTTACTTAAAAAAGGTACAAAAGCAATTACCCTTCCCGATGAACGTTGGGCTAATTGTTATATAAAAAGTTTAAACCTACTACCAAATGTCCTAGCTAAACAAAAGGCAACAGAACAAGGCGCCTACGAAGCAATTTTACATCGTGAGCAAATAGTTACTGAAGGTAGCTCATCAAACGTGTTTCTCGTAAAAAACGACACAATCTATACCCATCCCGAAGCAAAAATTATTTTGAATGGTTGTGTTCGTATGCGGATTCTTCGGTTAGCAGATGAAAAAGGAATCACCATCGTTGAAGAGCCTTTTACCTTAAACGATTTAGATGAGGCTGATGAACTTTTTATAACGAGTAGCATATCCGAAGTAATGCCGATCACTCACGTAAACAATAAGGCGATTAACGGTGGTAAAGTTGGACATATGACAAAACAATTGCAACAAGCTTACGAAACCGATGCTCAAATAGGGAAGAGGCTAGGACAAAACTAGCCTTAAATGAATGGATGGACTAAATTTCTCTTTTATGTAGAATAGAAACTCAGTCCATTTCATTTTGTTCAGAATTTTTTGTATTTATTATTTATTTGAGCAGTATATTTTCTTAGGTTGAGCGTCTTGATCGCAAATATGGTTTCGTTCATAGTAATTTTTAACAAAAACTACTTAAGATTTTCCCGCGCTAGGTAGGTTTTGTGGAAAATTTACCTTAGACTTCTTTGCGCTGGGTAAGTTTTGGACAAAATTTACCTCAAATTTTCCAGCGTCAGATAAGTTTTCAGGGTTTTATTTATTAACTTACCTAGTGGGCGATTCCGTTGAGTAAGTTAAGGTATGATTTTTTATTAACTTACTCGAAAGAGCGATCTACTGTGTAAGCTAAAAAGCCTTGGTACGTAGACTTACACAGTGAAGCGTTCCAGTGTGTAAGTTGAAAGGCTTTGGTACGTAGACTTACACAGTGAAGCGTTCCAGTGTGTAAGTTGAAACACTTTGGTACGTAGACTTACACAGTGAAGCGTTCCAATGAGTAAGTTGAAAGGCTTTGGTACGTGGACTTACACGGTGAAACGATCCAGTG
>CALGOZ010000007.1 GCA_937960785.1 uncultured Pseudogracilibacillus sp. | reverse complement strand
GTGGGTAAGTTAAATCACTTTTGCACGTCTACCTACATAGTAGAGCTCTCCAGTGAGTAGGTTAAAACACATTTGTGCATAGACTTACTCAGTAGAAGACCCCACTAGGTATGTTATACAGCTTTTCTATATAAACTTATTCGATGGAAGCTCCCAATAGGTAAGCTACACTGCTTTTCTGTCTAAACTTATTCAGTAGAAGCCTCTATTGGATAAGTTGAGGTGTTGTTTCTAAAATTTGTTATAAATTAATTCACATGTTCTGTCAGATTTTGTACTTCGTATAAGTCGTAGTAGTTACCTCGCTTTGCCATTAGTTCTTCGTGCGTTCCCGTTTCAGTAATTTTTCCATGTTCAATTAATATGATTCGATCGGCATGAGTAATTGTCGATAATCGGTGGGCTACTATAAAGGTCGTACGGTTCGCTGCTAATCGTTCTAAAGCTCCCTGAATCATATGCTCGCTTTCCAAATCTAACGCAGAGGTTGCTTCATCAAAAATTAAAATCGGTGGGTCTTTTAAAAATACGCGGGCAATTGCAATCCGTTGACGCTGTCCCCCGGATAACTTCACGCCACGCTCCCCGACAAGCGTATCGTATCCGTTTGGCAACGACATAATAAAATCATGTGCATTTGCTGCTTTAGCTGCTTCGATTACTTCTTCATCTGTCGCATAAGGATTACCCATACGGATATTTACTGCAATCGATTCACTAAATAAAACATTATCTTGTAAAACCATTCCGATTTTATCCCGTAAAGAGCGTTGTTTAACATCTCGAATATCAATTCCGTCAACTTTAATACTGCCTGAAGTTACATCGTAAAAACGAGGTATTAAACTTACTAGTGTCGATTTTCCACCACCGCTCATTCCAACGAGAGCAATTGTTTCCCCTTCTTTCACGTGTAAATTTATGTCTTCTAGAACGAGTTTATCCCCTTCGTAAGCGAAAGAAACATTCTCAATATCAATATCCCCTTTAACATCGGTTAGTTCAATTGCATCTTCTTTATCGATAATATCGTATGTTTCATTTTTTAGTTCAAACACTCGGTCAATTGAAGCAATTGATTGGGTCAATACCGTCGAAGAATTAATTAAACGGCGGAGTGGACTATATACCCTTTCCATATAACCGACAAAAGCAACCATTGTTCCGATTGTCAAATTACCTTGGATTACTTCATAACCTGCATAAGTTATGACTAAAAGTGGGGCTAAGTCGGTAATCGTATTTGTAACTGCAAATGTATATGCATTCCACTTCGTATGGTCGATTGCTTTATCTAAAAATCGTTTATTATATTGATCAAATTGTTCTTGCTCATAATCTTCTAAAGCGAAACTCCTCGTCACAGCCATTCCTTGTACTCGTTCATGTAAATGTCCTTGTAATTCAGCTAACTTTTGTGAACGTTCTCGGGTAAGTTGACGTAGACGGCCGTAAAAGTATTTAACCGCAAATCCATATAACGGAAATAATGCAATTGCGACAAGAGTTAATTTAATGTCGAAAGAAACCATAATTCCAATTGCAATTAAGATTGTCGCCATATCGAGCCAAATATTCATAAGACCAGTAATAACGAACACTTTTGTCTGTTCAACATCATGAATTACACGGGAAATAATTTCGCCTGCTTTACGATTTGCATAAAAACGTAAACTTAATCGTTGTAAATGATCGAACAACGCATCCCGCAAATCGTATAAAATTTTACTACCGACAAGTTGGGCTAAATATTGACGCAAATATTCAATCGGTGGTCGCGCGATTAAGAATATACCGAACATAATTCCCATTAATATGAATAAACTTCGTGTTTTCTCGCTTGTGGCTATATCACCGCCAATAATATTATCAATTACAAATCCTAATAAAAGCGGAATTAACAAAGGTATTGCAAATTTAATAATACCGATGACAATCGTCCAAAAAATAAGCCATTTATAAGGCTTTACAAATTGCATATATTGTTTAATTGGTTTCATTACGTAAATCTTCCCTCATTTAATTATTTATGCTATTGAAATCGTAACACGTTTGTATAAAAAATTCTAAATAAGTAAACGAAGTAGTTAAAAAAGTTTTATTGGTAAAGTTCAAATTGTTTCTTCCACTTTTGTACAAAACCTTCGTTAAAAGGATCCTTTCGACTTTTAATAAAGAGTTGTATTTGCTCTACTGCTTGATCGATATTTTCCATAACACTTTCAGGGTAATGATACTTTTCCTTATGATATTTGTATTCATCTACATCTACTATTTCATAGGAATAATCAGATCGTACAATTACGTCAATATCATAATCGATATATGTAAGAACATGTCCTTTCTTTGTAAAGGGTGAACTAATGTTGCAGTAATAAAGATAATCATCATCTAATAATAAAACAATAACATTAAACCAAAGATTACGATGAAAATAAAATAATGCTGGTTCTGTCGTGATCCAAGGAGGTCGGTTCGGTTCTTGAACGATTGTCTTATCGTTCCCGCCAATAAGCGTTAGTTCGTTCTTATCTAGTACAATGTTTTTCTCCCAAGAACGATGGAAACTTCCATCATGTTTTTTACTAACAATTTTTATTTCTTTCTTAACTTCACCCATTTCATAAACTCCTTTTTTCAATCGTTCTTTTTCATCGTAACATAAGTTTGATGAAATAAACGAAAGGACGCTTGTGGGAATTCTTTTCCTAAAATAATACTTAAAATAAATTTTCCTCTTGAAAAATCTAACGAATAGACGCAATAAATATGAGTTATGTAAACATAAAACACCCCTTAAGTTATAAATTAATCTAACCTAAGGGGTATACATCAGTATATCAATCAGTTTAAAAGTTTATATTGTTCTGTTGATCCTCAACTATAGATGATACCGATGTAGTCTTTTATTTTGTTTGTTGTTGCTTCTTCTTTTGTGACCGTTGATTTTGTTTCTTTACCTCTTCTACGTTTGTCTCCTCACCGAACTCTGTACCGTATTGTCCAGGTTGAGCCTGTGCTGATTGTTGGTTTTGCTTTTTTACTTGTTGTGCATCCGTATTAGCTTTCGTTTTCTTAGGCATGTTATCACCTCCGCATATATTAAGTTGTCCAACTTAAATGAACTTATCCAATATGCGGAGTTGGTATTAGTTGGAAAACTTATCACTCAAACTTTGTACTTTTTGATGAGCAACAGAAATTGGATACCCTTTTAATTCAGTGATAGAGACGAACTGTAACATATCTTTTTCTAGCTCATCTTTTAATACAGTCGCTTCATATGCAGTTAAGGTCCAAGCTTTATGGGAGAATTGATGAGTTGCCTCCCCTAACTTCCGCTTGATTTCAATTGGTAAACCATATCGTTTAGCAAAGATTTCGGTTGCAGTTTTTCCTTTAATTGACTTTTTATCAATCATTGGAAACTGCCACATATTCGCTAAAAGCCCTTTAGACGGGCGTTGTTCGATCGCTATATGTCCTTTTTCATTAAAAAGTAAAAATGTAAGATATTCCTTTTTTGTCTGTTTCGTTTTACGTAATCGTACGGGAAGTTCCTGTTGTTTGTTTTCCTTGTATGCTTGACAATAGGTCTTTACCGGACATTTAGAACATCGTGGACTTCGAGGTATACAAACTAAAGCACCAAGCTCCATTAAGGCTTCATTAAAGTTTCCAGGCTCATCTTTATGGATAATTGTTCGGACGATTCGTTCAAAACGACGGCGAGTTTTTTGTTCCATTATATTATCGTTAATTGCTAAAATTCGCGCTAACACTCGCATCACATTTCCATCGACGGCAGGCTCTGGCTCATTAAAAGCAATTGACATAATCGCCCCTTTTGTATAAGGACCGATTCCTTTTAATTTTTCCAACTTTTTCGGGTCTTTCGGAACTTCCCCTTCATACTTTTCGACAACTTCCTTCACAGCTGTATGTAAATTTCTCGCCCGAGAATAATACCCTAAACCTTCCCATTGTTTCAACACGTCTTGTTCTTCTGCCTTAGCTAAAGCTTTAGGGGTTGGATAACGTTCCGTAAAATTGTCATAATAACGAATAACTGTATCGACCTTCGTCTGTTGGAGCATTATTTCAGAAATCCATATGTAATAAGGATTTTTCGTCCTTCTCCAAGGTAGGTCGCGTTTATTTTTTGAAAACCAATCTAATAAATCTTTAGCAAAATCTATATGTTTGAAATTTCGTAACGATTCATCTAACAAGGGATCACATCCATATGTTACAATATACTTAACTGTCGTATTAAATTTAGAGGAGGATATTGGCGTCTTATGGATACAGGAACACACGTTGTCATGGGTGTTGGAATTGCAGGTTTAGCAACATTAGACCCAGTGGTAGCAAACGATAGCACCTTATTTAACGCCGTCTTTATCGGTACGATTGTTGGTTCAATTGCACCGGATTTTGATACATTATTAAAACTTCGCAATAATGCGGTTTATATAAGAAATCATCGAGGAGTTACTCATTCGATTCCTGCCGTTATTTTATGGGGATTGTTAATTACTAGCGCCCTCTATTTTATCATGCCTGGAGTATCCTTTTTACATTTATGGCTTTGGACTTTCCTTGCCGTCATTTTGCATGTTATCGTCGATTTGTTTAATGCTTATGGTACTCAAGCGTTACGTCCCTTTTCATCGAAGTGGATTGCCTATGGCTTTATTAATACATTTGATCCTTATATTTTCTTCCTACACGTTGCAGGGATCGTTGCTTGGTTATTAGGCGCAACTCCAGGGATTACATTTCTTGTTATTTATATCGTACTTATTCTTTACTATATTAAACGATATAACGATCGAAAGGAAATTATCGCGAAGATTCACGAACATTTTCCTACAACAGAGTATGTCGCTACTTCACCAACGATTAAACAAAATGAATGGCGAGTTGCTATTAAAACAACCGAACGTTTTTACGTCGGTCATGTAGAAAATGGCCACATACAGCTCTTCGATGAGTTTGAACGATTACCTTTGCCGAATTCACCATTTATAGAAGTCGCAAAAACCGATAAAAATATCGCAGCATTTTTATCCTTCTCACCAATTTATCGCTGGGAAATTCATGAGAAGGAACGATACACCGAATTACGATTAATCGATTTACGTTATCGAACAAAAGGCTATTATCCTTTTGTAGCAGTCGTCCAAATCGATCATCGGTTACAAATTTTAAATTCGTATACCGGATGGATTTTTTCCGAACGGACATTACAACGCAAGTTATTGTTCGGTGACAGTCCAACATAAGAAAGATGGAGCAAATAACTCCATCTTTTTTATTCCTTCTCTACCTTATCTTCTAATAACGCAATTGGTAGTGCTTCTTCCTGTTCGACCTTTTGACCGAGTAAGTTAATTCGATGTCCCCAAGCCATAATTCCTTCAACTTTGTTAATTTCAAAAGTGTAGCCTGGGTCCCCTTTTAAACGATAAACTTCACCCGGCATAAACTGATCTGGATTCATCATGTAGGAGGACACGATTTGAATCTTTCGTTCATAAATTTCATATTTACTTACTTCCCCAAGTTGTTGTGCTTTTTGAGATTTTTCAATTAATTGACTTAATTCTTCCCTCAATTGTTCAATTGTATAGTCACTATATAGTGTAGACATAATGTCCATCCTTTCTTCATTCTAACGAATTCAAATACGAATCAATCTGATCTAAAGTAAATCCTCGATTATAAAGGCGTTGTTTCATTCGCATCTTTAATTCGTAAGTATCATTATATTTCTTTTTATATCTAGTATATAATTTATCCGCTTCTTTTTTAAGTAAGTTAAACTCCTCATCTTCATCTTGCTTATTTGGTAAAAATGAAATTACTTCTCGAGTGATATCACTAGGATAACCGCGTCGAATAAGTCTTGCTTGTAATTGTTCAAGGCGTCGGCGGTACGGCCGGTTACTCCGCTTTTGTAATTCTTTTTCTGCAAGAGTATAAGCTCGGTCGATTTGTTTCTCCCTGGAAAATTTCCGCAAAGCTTCGGTAATAAATTGTGGTGCGACACCTTTTTCTCGTAATTCTTGTTCAATTAATTGAGGACCTTTTGAAGATCGTTCGATGCGGTCGTTTACAAAGGCGTTCGCAAAGGCTTGATCATCGATTAACTTCTCTTTATAAAGACGTTCGATTACCTTATCAATCACGAAAGACTCAAGTTCTTTTTTCTGTAAATAAAGGCGCATCTCCCGTTCTGTACGCATACGATAACTTAAGTATCGAATTGATAAAACGTACGCCTGATGTAGTTGGTCGTCTTCAATAATTTTTTCGAGTTCTTCTTTCGATAATTGTTTACCTTTATACAAATGAAACTTGATATATGTTTCATCGCTTACACTAAGCCCATACGTACCATCTAAATAAATATTTAAACGATTTTTGTTTCGCTTTTGTTGGCTCACTTTTGTAATCGTATGCAAGTGGTCCACCTCCTTTAACTATTTTACCATACAATTTTTCTAGAAAAGATAAATTTTTTACATTAGTTTGTAATTGTATTTTAGAAAATTTTAGTTTTTTCAAAAGTGCAATTATGCACGTAACACCAACTAATACAACGATTTAAAAAAATTTAAAAAAATGATATTTTCCTATTGCATTTCAAATAAAAATGAAATACAATTATTTAGCCAGCAAAAAAAGTGACGTACGATTACGAAAAAATTCACGGATTTAACACATTTTTTCGCCTAAATTATATTCCTTTTTTTAATGTTTCCGTGATAAAATATAAGTAACGAATTAATGAATGGATGATTTATAAAAAACAATATTTTGTAACAGACAATTGCATGATATTCAGTTTAGGGAAGTTGGAGAGTGTGCCTCTAGCAATCAGTTAGATTTGTAGGTTTCGACTCCTACCCTGACGAATTTTCGTTGTCCGTTAACTAAAATTCCGGGTGCACATTCTTTTCTTTTTACCTAAATGGACAACAATGAGCACCCAATCCTTTAAGTAGTCGTTCGTCACTAAGGTTTTTTATTTACCTTTGTGATTATTATTAAAAAAATTTTGAAGGAGGGTGCATTTTTATGCTCAAAATTCGTGAATTACATGAAGTCCCTACATTATTCGAACTCGCCTCACATCCTGAAGTGTTCCCTTATTTACGACACAAGGCAGAGACGTTAGATGAGTTTTATTTCTTAACGAAACAAACAATCGAAGCCGAGGAACAAGGGCTACTCATTAGCCGAACCATTCTCGATGAGTTCGAACAGCCAATTGGAACAATTAATCTCTTCGACATCCACAAAAATAGTGGCTTTTTAGCTACGTGGATTGGTCAGCCGTATTTTGGAAAAGGGTACAACAAAATGGCGAAGGAATTGTTTTTCGATGAGTTGTTTTTCCAACACGGGATCGAAAATATCTTTATGAAAGTTAGAAAATCAAACCTTCGTTCCCTAAGAGCAGTCGAGAAGTTAGATTATGTCATTGAAGGTAATGAGTTATTTCCAGACGTTTATGAAGCAATTAATAAAGAGGAGCCAATTTATCATTTATTCGTCATTACAAAAGAGCATTATGCATCTTACTTACAATTTGCAAATCAAACGGATGAAACAGGTGCAGAAATCGTTTCTTAAAAAGGAGATTGTTCCATAAGATGGAAGAAGACAATTTGATTGCCTTGTTTACAGCGCCAAGTTAAAGACCGGATTATTCAATCGTTAGTTACAATTGAATAAATCCGGTTTTTTCATGTTTATATTTATGGATTTAGCGATTATTTTATAGGGTTTCAAGCTTTTTATCATGGGATGAAAGATTTTTTAAAATTTATGGTAAAATAACAGTAATCATTTCTACAATAGAAAGTTCATACTAGGAGTTGAGGGTGTGAAAGAACTAGTCGTCGAATTAAGCAAAGGGTTTGGTAAGCTATTTATCAATCCGTTGTTATTTTGGATCATTCTTCTTTCATTTCTTATAAGTAGACGTCGAATAAAAGATGAACAATTACAATTTGGGCGAGAATTATCCCCTCTCGGTGCAGAGTTTTCTAACACTTGGAAGTTATCTGTTTTTGGGACTCTTTTAGCATCTGTCACAACAATTGTACTTCAAACAGCTTTTGCTAAAGAAATTATTTTATTTCTTAGCATTATACTATTTATTTTAAGTTTTGCCTTCGGCTTTCGACTATTGTCTGCTGTGTATTCGTTAGGGTTTACATATGTTTTCCTTAAAATCTTACAAATGGCTCATAACCAACTGTTTCAACTCGGATACATAACGAGCCAAACCTTTTCAACGATTGCTTTACTTATTGCGATATTTTTACTTATCGAGGTTATGTTATATCAAAGGGTAACGAATGAAACTGCTTTTCCTGAGCTTGTTAAAAGTGGGCGAGGTAGCTGGGTTGGACTTTTTCACATACAAAAGGCTAGCTTCGTGCCTTTTTTCGTACCGGTTCAGAGTAATCCTTCAACTAGTTCGATTACCCTTTTACCGGATTTGACAATTGCTGGGGAGACGTACAGCTTTATATTAATCCCTTTTATAATTGGTTTCCACCATGTTGTAAAAGGTCATTTGCCAGAAACAAAGACAGCAAAACTCATTCATTACAACCGCTTCTTATCTTTACTTGTATTTATAATTGCCACAGCAAGCTTTTATTTACCCGGCTTAGCAAGCTTCGCGATAATCGTTGCACTGTTAGGTAAAATATTCATTCAATCCAGCTTTACAAAGGAAGACAAGGCGCAGGGCTTTTATTTTATCGATTTGAAAAAGAAAGTAACGATTTTTGCCATTGTGCCGAATTCCCCGGCTGCTAGACTCGGTTTTAAAGTCGGTGATACAATTATAAAAGTAAACAATCGGACAATTGAACATATCGAAGAGCTCGAGGAAGAATGGAAAATAGGTACGCCGACTTCCTTTGAAATAATCGACAAAAAAAATAAGTTACATACCATAAAGAATACAGAGTTTTATAGTGACTTTGACTCTTTTGGTTTTATTTTCATTCAGAATAGAAGAAATTAAACAATCGAACGTATTAAAAACGTTCGATTTTTTCATCACTTATGTTATACTACTAATATAACAAGTATAATAAAAGAAGGATGAACTTCGATGTTTATTCAACTAAAGTTCGATTCAGACATTCCCATCTACGAGCAATTAAAAAATGAACTTTTATTTGGTATTGCAAAAGGCCAGCTAAAACCCGGAGACCGTCTGCCGTCTGTCCGTCAATTAGCTAGCGATATTGGGATTAATTTGCATACGGTTAATAAAGCCTACAAACAATTAGAAGAGGAAGGTTTTTTGCGAATTCATCGTCAACAAGGAGCCATTGTCTCTCCCGACGGGCCTAAGAAGGCAGATCATCAATATAAAGAAACTTTAAAAGAATTGCTTCGGCCAATCATTGCAGAAGCTACCTTACGACAAATGAGTAAAAAGGATTTTGATCAATTAATTCAATCGATTTTTGAGGAGTTAGGAGGAATTGATTATGAATAGCAGTTTACTATTTTCATTTGGACTCTTTGTATTTACAGGACTTATACTTAGTTTTATGCCTTATTTTACTCGTAGAACGGAAAGTTTCGGTGTTTCTATTCCAGAGGTCTATTATGAGAGGAAAGAACTTAAAAAAATGCGGTCTCGCTACAGTAAGATTATGCTTGCAACTCTTGTACTATTATTAATGATTCTCCTTCTCATTTTTTACTTTACGCCGGAAACTGTTTTTTATATTAGCTTTACAGTATTGCTGATTGTTTATTTGATTACAAGTTTCTTAATTTATTTACCGTTTCATTATCAAATGAAGCGAATTAAAAAAGAAAAGAATTGGCAGGCTGAATTTACGGAAGAAACCGTCGTCGATCTTTCTTTTCGGAATGAAAAAATTACACTTTCTAGATGGTTTTATGTAATTCCGTTCTTCATTACTGTAGCGACGATTGTTTACACCTTCTCTATCTATGATTCGATTCCAGATCAAGTTTGGCGTCATATTAGTTTTTCCGGTGAAATTACGTATACAGATAAAACACCTGGAACACTTCTTCATTTACCTATTATGCAACTATTTATGATTGGTACGTTTCTTATTATCGATTACGTTATTTCACAGTCGAAACAGCAGCTCTCCCCAGCTAAACCAGAAATATCTAAAAAACAAAATATTCTTTTTCGCCGAAGATGGTCGATCTTTCTATTTATTATGGGAACATTAGTCGTAGTAATGTTTAGCTTTATGCAATTATCCATTATTCATGAGTCGCTAATCCCTTATCTAGATCCGGTTAACTATACGATTATCGGCATCATCCTAGTCGGAACGATTTGGTTATCGATTCGTACTGGACAGGGAGGTAGTCGAATTAAAGTAAAAGGTGAAGAGGAAGCATTAAAAATGGAACGGGATGAGGATCGATACTGGAAGTTAGGCCAATTTTATTTTAATAAAGATGATCCTAGTATTTTTGTCGAAAAACGATTCGGTGTTGGATGGACGAATAATTGGGCCCATCCCTTATCCTGGATTTTACTTATTATATTAATTGGAACGCCGATTCTTATTATTATTTTATTACAAAATTTATAAATTAGGAGAAATGCTTATGGAAACTCTAGATTGGACTCTAATCGCGCCCTTGTTAATTGTTCAAGTTTTGTTAATTTTTATTGCTTTAATCGATTGGATGAAACAGAAGAAGACGAAGGGGCCGAGAATCCTTTGGTTGTTTATTATTATTTTTGTTAGTGTTCTTGGACCGGTCTTATATTTTATTCTTGGTAAGAAGGAGTGAATTCAGTGTTACAGGTGCAAAATATTACGAAGCAATTTAACAGGCATGTTGTCGTTAAAGATGTAAGCTTTCATTTACAAAGGGGAGTCTGCACTGCGCTCATCGGTCCTAATGGTGCAGGAAAAACGACATTACTACGGATCATTACGGGATTAATTCCGTCAACCGAGGGGACGATTACTTTTAAAGATGAAGATATGGATTTCCGAAGAATAATCGGTTACCTACCCCAATATCCATCCTTTTACGAATGGATGAGTGGTAAGGAATTTTTACATTTGAGCAGTAAATTGTACGGATTTTCGCATAAAGAGACTGTTAGACGCGCGGAGCAAGTGCTCGATCAAGTCGGATTAATGAAGGCAAAAGATAAGCTAATTCGAACTTACTCCGGTGGAATGAAGCAACGACTCGGTCTAGCTCAAGCTTTACTACATCGACCGAAAATTTTGTTGCTCGATGAACCGGTATCATCCTTAGATCCAATCGGCCGTAGGGATGTATTAACGCTAATGGAACGATTGAAGGAGGAAATGACGATTTTATTTTCGACACATATTTTAAACGATGCCGAGGAAGTTAGTGACCATCTTATTATGTTAAAAGAGGGAGAAGTAGTTGAAGATGGTACGATGGAAGATTTACAAAAAAAGTATGCAACCTCTAAAATAATCGTACAATTTGAAAAAACAAGTTTAAATGTCGAGGCTTTATTGTCATCGCTTCCTTCTATTATTTCATTTGAGAGAAATGCCCGAACTTATTCCTTTTACGTCACTGATTTAAAACAAGCCAGAAAAGAAATTTTAAAGGAAGTTAATAAACATCATTTGCCGATTACTCAGTTTCAAATTGGTAAAGTAACAATGGAAGAAATGTTTATGAAGGCGGTGAAATAAATGGCGCAATGGCTAATCCTTTATCGACACGAAATGTTATATAGATGGCGCAATAAACAAATCGTATGGCTACCTTTAGTTATGGCGATTATCGCAATTCTTGATATGTTGACCTACTATTACTTACCCGAAGTAATCGAACTATCCGGTGGATTGCCGGAGGGAGCGGTCTTTGAGGTTCCTTCAATCGAGCCTTACGAAGCAATAATCATGGGTTTGGATCAACTTTCATTAATAGGTACGCTTATTATTGTAGCAATTGCAATGGGTACGATTGCAAGCGAACGAAAAAGTGGCGTTGCCGAAATAATGTTAACTAAACCTATTCATCCTTTTTATTATATTACCGCTAAATGGTTTAGTTTAGTGTCAGTCACGGTTTTTTCCCTTTTTATCGCCTTATTACTTAATTGGTATTATACGACGATCCTTTATGGGGATATTTCTTTTCATTTATTTTTACAAGTTTTTTTATTTTATAGTTTGTGGTTCGTTTGTATACTTTCTTTAACAATGGTTTGGAACGCCTTTTCTGCAAAACCTGGACTTGTTTTTTCTCTTTCAGCAATCGTTTTATTCTTAAGTTTTCTAATTCAAACGGGTTTCGGTCATAAGTTACCTTATTTTCCATTACAATTAACCGGACATTTAGAGGAACTTTTAATAACTGAATCGATTTCTGAAGCGCTTGTCATCACAAGTATTATTTTAGCCGGAATTAGTTTAATTTTTATAATTGTCGCTACAATTATTTTTGAACGTAAACAGCTTTAAATTAAAAGTTTTCTTTTTAAGTCATAATGTATAAATCGACAATTTCAATGCCTAATCTTTCTAATTTTTCTTGCATAATCTTTGCGAAAGCATCTGTAATTTGTTCGATTTCGATCTCATTGTTTTCATTCCATAAGGTTTTTAGTACTGTTTCACTTTGTAACTGGATAAATTGTTCAAACGCCTCGACTTCGAAAAGTAATTTTGCCGTATCGACAACTTTATAAAAAAGAATAAGTTGTACGGTTATGATTCGGTCGGAAAGTTCGATTGGAATTTCATTTTCAAATGATTTTATTTTTAATGAAATTCGTTTCCGTTTTGTAAACGGAACGGTATAAATTAGACCTTCATGACGAATTGTCCCTAAATATTTACCAAATAGTAAAATTACTTTCGCTTCATTCGGTTTAACTATCGTTAATCCGGCTAGTAAAATAATTAACAGACATAGAAAAACAACTACAAAAATATATTCCATTTCAAAAACATTAATTATCGTTAAATAAAGGACTAAAGCAATTAATCCTAAAGTAAAAATACCGTTTGCTGACCAAGCGACACGCTCTGTTCGCACTTCTCTCACTCCTTTTTTAGTTATTGTTACCGTTTGAGTATTTTTTTAAAATCTTAAAAGAAAAGAAGTGCAGATTAAAAGAACCGGGGGCTTTGCGACAATCCTTATCAGCGTCTTACCACTATTACCCCTGTTATTTCGTTTATAGACTTTTATTTCGACGAAAGGTAGTCGGATTGCTATATACAGTTTTTTGTTTCATTTACAGGAAACGAATTGCTATATACAGTTTTTTATTTCGTTTACAGTAAGTACGCTTGCTGTATATAGAATCTGAAAAAAATTTATTTCGTTTACAGTAAACACACACGCTGTATACAGAATTAGAAAAAAATTTATTTCGTTTACAGTAAACACACACGCTGTATACAGTATCTGAAAAAAATTTATT
>CALGOZ010000006.1 GCA_937960785.1 uncultured Pseudogracilibacillus sp. | reverse complement strand
TAGGTGCGATGTTCTTTTATAGATACTCATTGAAGGCTTCTACTGTGTAAGTTAGAGGCAATATTCTTATACAATTACTCGTTGTAGACCTCTATTGTGAAAGCTCCTATATAATTCACTCCAACTTACTCAGCAGTGTACTTAACTAAGTAGGTTTTGAAAAATCACATTTCATCCTTCCTAGTAGAAATATTTACTGGGTAAATAGGCAGGAGATTTATCTAGTAGAACCTTTTACTGAGTCGATGTCTAAGTCAAAGTTTTGTAACCTACTAGCGTAATACCCTGTTAATCAAGTCTATGTACAAAAGCACTTTAGCTTACCCGATAGAGGCCTTACTTACTGAAAAAGACAAAAGTAGACAAAAGATGCAATATCTTTTCAATGTTTGCTATTGAGTTAAGCGCTTACATATGTTAAGTTATATATAATCAATTCGTTATCCTAATTTGTTCGTCGAAGATAAGTTGACCTAACACAAAATTGAAAGGAATCCGTTCTCTTCGCACAAAGACCTGATTCTTACTTTGTTTCGTATGATGGTTTGTACGAAGGAGGATATCCACTTTGGAATGAAGAGGGTTCAAGACGAAAAACGGCAATATTGGGATCTAAAACGAACTCTTTTATTTCTAATGTACTAGAAATAAAAGGTAGACCAGAGAGTAAAAAAGATTTAAAAAATGGTCAAAATCAGTGGTATAACTGGTTTTGACCCTTTTTTATTATTTAGTTTTGGCCTAGTTGTTCTAGGTTGCCGTTTTTATCCATGCGAAAAGCAGGCGCTTTAATCGTCTCTTCATCATCCAGTAATGTTAATTTACGAGCTCGCTCAATAATTTGAATGAACGCACTATAATCTTCTTCAACGGTTTGTAGACGTTCTTTTATTTTTTTAAGTTCTTTTTCTAATTCTTTGTTCGTTTCTTTTAAACGTTCATTTTCAGCTGTTAATGTTTCGACTTCTTGTTTATATCGATCGCCATGTTGAGATTCGTACTGTAATGTTTGTAAGTAACTAATTACTTTTCCTAAATTCAAATCTTCCTCTAATACGAGTTGTTTATTCGTAGACGTTTGTTGCTGTTTTGTTTGAGCTTGTTTCTTTTCTCTTGCTTCGCGCCGCTTTTTTTCTTTTCGTTGACGTTTTGCAAGTTCGATTGCCTGTACGTAACGATTACGAACTTCGGCATTCCAACGAAAACCACACGCTGCTGACGTACGGTTCAGTGCATCACCAACTTCTTCAAAAGCGTTTAGTTGTGTACTGCCTTCGCGAATATGTCTTAAGACAGTTTCGGCAAGTAGTAAATCATCTTCATGAGTCCATGCATCTTGTCTTACTTTTGCCACTATCATAACCACTCCTTTTATATTCATCTACTAATTACGATTGTTGTCTGAACGTATTATTAGAAATTAAAGTTTACGTTCAATTCTTTTTTTCGTAGTGTTTTGTTTTATTTTTTATTTATTATGACCTATTTCTCTTGAAATATACTATTTTACTTAAAAAAAGGAGTAATTTTATAGGACAATTGTAAAAAACGCTAATATAATAGAAACAACTTAAAATAACGTTTAAGAATCAGAAAGGGTGTTTTTTTCGATATTTTCGTATACTTGCTTTAAGGCTCGTTCAAATTTTCCGTGTTCTTTTGGTTCGTAATATTTTGCGTCTTTTAGTGAATCAGGTAAATATTGTTGTTTTACCCAACCACCACTATAATCGTGTGGATATTTATAACCGACACCCCGACCAATTTCTTCGGCGCCTTTATAATGAGCATCCTTCAAATGTAGAGGAACTTCTCCGGTATTTTTCGTTCGAAGGTCGTGCAATGCTTTATCTAACGCTTTATAAGCGCTATTTGATTTTGGTGAAAGGGCAAGTTCAACGACCGATACGCTAAGGGGAATTCGTGCTTCCGGTAAACCGAGGCGTTCTGCTGCTTCAACTGCTGCAACAGCCCGGGGTCCGGCTTGAGGATTAGCAAGCCCGATGTCTTCATAAGCGATGACAATGAGCCGTCTACCAATACTCTCTAAATCACCGGCTTCAATTAAACGGGCCAAATAATGAAGTGCAGCGTTTACGTCACTACCGCGAATTGATTTTTGAAAGGCGGATAGGACATCATAGTGAGAATCTCCATCTTTATCATGGGAGAAACTCTTTTTTTGCATACATTGTTCTGCTACCTCCAAAGTAATTTCGATTTCTCCCGCATCGTTTTCCGGTGTTGAAATAACGGCTAGCTCAAGGCCATTTAAAACAGCTCGTAGATCCCCATTTGAACTTGTCGCAAAATGGGCTTTCGCCTCTTCAGTCATCTTTATGTTGCGTTCACCAAAACCTTTATCCTTGTTTGTAAGGACCCGTTCGATCGCTTCTGCGATATGACCCTTCGTTAATGGTTTTACTTCAAAAAGGTGCGTACGACTTCGAATTGCCGGATTAATTGCATGATACGGATTGCTCGTCGTTGTGCCGATTAACGTAAATAAATTTTCTTCTAAATGAGGTAGAAGAAAATCTTGACGAGCCTTATCTAATCGGTGTACTTCGTCTAAAATAAGGACGAGATGACCGAGCATTTTTGCCTCTTCAACGACGATTTCTAAATCTTTTTTTCGATGAATTACGGCATTTAATGTACGTACCGGGAGATTTAAACTTTTGGCAATTGCAAAAGCCAACGAGGTCTTCCCAGTGCCTGGAGGACCGAAGAGAATCATCGATGAAATATGGTTTGCTTCAACCATACGGCGAATCATTTTTCCTTCACCTATAATATGTTCTTGGCCGATCACATCATCGATATGTTCTGGTCGCATTCGGACGGCTAATGGTTTTCCAATCATGTTGCAACATCCTTTACGGAATCAATTTTCTTTAGCGTATCTATTAATGTGTTAAAATGCAAGAAGGAGCTTGTTCATGCTATAATAATAAAGAAATAATGAAAAAATTTTTAGCAGAAATTATAGTATAAATATTGAGGTGCTAACTTTGAAAATTTCTACAAAAGGTCGTTATGGTTTAACGTTAATGATTGAACTTGCGAGAAATTATGGGGCAGGTCCCCTTTCGTTAAAAGCGATTGCTGAACAAAAAAATTTATCGAATCATTATTTAGAACAATTAGCTACTCCCCTTCGGAATTCGGGGCTTATCCGTAGTGTGCGAGGGCCTTATGGAGGCTATACACTCGCAAAGGAGCCAAAGGATATTACGACGGGGGATATTATTCGTGTGTTGGAAGGGCCGATTACGCTCGTTGAAGGTCTAGAGGATGAAGAACCAGCACAACAAGCTTTATGGATTCAAATTCGTGACGTTATAAAAAACGTCCTCGATACAACGACGTTGGAAGATTTATTACAATACGATGATGAAGAACCTCATGATGAATATATGTTTTACATTTAACGCATAGGAGGATTAGATTGATTTATTTAGATCATGCGGCAACTACCCCTGTTCACGAAACGGTATTGAAAGAAGTATATAACTTAGAACGTAAAGTGATTGGGAATCCTTCGAGTATTCATTCGTTCGGTAGAGAGGCCCGCGCTTACTTAAATGAAGCCAGAAGTTATTTGGCTAAAACGATTGGTGCTGATGAATCCGAAATTGTTTTTACAAGTGGTGGTACAGAGGCGAATAACTTAGCTGTAATTGGCACAGCCCTTGAAAATGAACATAAAGGTAATCATATTATTACAACGACTCAAGAACATCATGCTGTTATCCATATAATGGATTATTTACAAAGCCAGGGTTTCCACGTTACGTATTTACGTGTTGATGAAGAGGGACGTGTCGATGTTAGCGAGTTAGAGCGAGTACTTACGGATCAAACAATTTTAGTTTCAGTAATGACTGCAAATAATGAAACAGGTGTTATTCAGCCTATTGCCGAAATCGGTGAACTATTAAAAGATCATCAAGCTTACTTTCATACCGATGCGGTGCAAGCTTATGGTTTAATCGACTTTGATGTTGAAGACATGGGAATCGATTTACTAACAGCTTCAGGCCATAAAATAAATGGTCCAAAAGGGATTGGGTTTTTATATGTAAATGAAGAGACGCCGATTCAACAGTTACAGTACGGTGGCTTACAAGAAAGGCAAAAGCGCGCCGGTACGGAAAATTTATTCGGTGCGTATGGTTTTTATTTAGCAGCGAAAATTGCAATGGAAGAAAAACGAAGAAATAATGAATACTATGCACGATTAAAGGAGCTATTTTTGCAGACATTAACAGATGCAGAGATTGAATATTACATCAATGGAAATCGCGAGCAATCGTTACCGACAATTTTAAATATTAGTTTTCCAGGTACGAAATCCGATGTACTTCTTACAAATCTCGACTTAGAAGGTGTTGCAGCTTCTAGTGGAAGTGCTTGTGCCGCTGGCGCATTAGAACCGTCTCATGTGTTAAAGGCAATGTATGGGAAGCGGAGCGAACGGATTACAAATGCTGTCCGCTTTAGTTTCGGTTCGATGAACGATGAGGAAAATGTGAAAGAAGCAGCAGAAATTGTCGTTAAAGTAGTAAAAAGGTTAACAGAAGAATGAAAGGAGGCATAAAGATGAATCGTAATACTCGAGTCGTCGTCGGAATGAGTGGAGGTGTCGACTCTTCAGTAGCAGCTTTATTATTAAAAGAACAAGGTTATGATGTCGTTGGAGTCTTTATGAAAAATTGGGATGATACCGATGAAAGAGGAGTTTGTACAGCGACCTTGGATTATGAAGATGTCGTACGAGTCGCTGAACAAATTGGTATTCCATATTATTCCGTTAACTTTGAAAAAGAATATTGGGATAAAGTGTTTACCTACTTTTTAGACGAGTATAAAAAAGGCCGTACACCAAATCCAGATGTCATGTGTAATAAGGAGATTAAGTTTAAAGCATTTTTAGATTACGCCTTGTCAATCGGAGCAGATTACGTCGCTACAGGCCATTATGCACAAATTCGTCGCGAAAATGGTAAGGTAGAACTTCTACGTGGAAAGGATACATCCAAGGATCAATCTTACTTTTTAAATCAATTGACAAGCGATGTATTAGAAAAAGTAATGTTTCCACTTGGCCATTTGGAAAAAGCCGAAGTACGTAAAATTGCTGCCGAGCATAATTTAGCAACAGCTCATAAGAAAGATAGTACGGGAATTTGCTTTATCGGTGAAAAAGATTTCAAAGCGTTTTTAAGTGAATATTTACCAGCCCAGCCAGGTGAAATGAAGACGATGGACGGAGAGGTAAAAGGTACTCATGACGGATTAATGTATTATACAATCGGTCAACGTCATGGACTTGGTATCGGTGGGGCCGGGGAGCCGTGGTTTGTCGTTGGAAAAGATTTGGAAACAAATACGTTATATGTCGAACAGGGAAGCAATAACCCTTATTTATATTCCGACAGCTTAATCGCTACAGACGTCAATTGGATTAATGATGTACCAGAAGCATTTCATTGCACAGCGAAGTTCCGTTATCGTCAAAAAGATAGTCCTGTACATGTCGAACAATTAGAAGACGGTTCCGTTCATGTTTCCTTCGAGACTGAACAAAGGGCGATTACGCCAGGTCAAGCAGTTGTCTTCTATGACGGAGAGGTGTGTCTTGGCGGTGGAACAATCGAACGTGTAATGAAAAACGAAAAACATTTACGTTACGTTGGATAAAGACTATGCTAATTGCTCGTGGCATAGTCTTTATGCCATTGAAGGGGAGTTAAAGATGGATTATGCAGAACAGGTTGCTCGATTAGTTAAAGAAAATAAAGTCGAAGAAGCAGTACAATTATTGTTAGAAGCAGTGGAAAAAGAACCGGAAAATCCACTTCACTATGTTAATTTAGGTACATTACTTTTCGATCATAATCAGTATGAAGAGGCGGAGAGATTTTTCTTACAAGCATTACAGCTCGATGAAAAGATGGCCACAGCTCATTACGGCTTAGCTTCGCTTCATTATGAACGGGGAAAGTACAAAGAAGCAGCGACCGCTTTACGAGCTTGTATCGCGTTAGAAATGGAAGATCCCCACGTTTATTATTTAACTGGAATGGCTTATCTAAATTTGAAAAATCCACTTCTCGCTCTACCTTTTTTACAACGAGCGACAGAGTTAAAGGAAGATACGACATATTTATTCCAATATGGCCTAGCTTTAGCGAAGTTAGAACATTTTACAATGGCGGAAGAAGTTTTCGAAAACGTACTCTCATTAGATAAGAACCATGCCGATGCAATGTATAACTTAGCAATCGTACATATTCAAACTAATCGTTTTGAGGAAGGTTTTTCCTTACTTAAAAAGACGTTACAATTACAACCGGATCATAAACTTGCAGAAAAAGCGCTAAAACAAATGACAGAAAAAGACGAATGATATTTTTAAGAGGAGGTAGGGGAAGTGACAGAGGAAGTCGATCGTTTTATTCGTGGAGAGGTAATTTTTACGATTTATGAAAATAGTGTCGATCACTTTTCCATCGCAAAAATTAAAATTCACGAAACAAACGAACCATATGAGGAAAAAGAGATTGTCGGAAAAGGTAATTTCATTCAATTACAAAAGGGTGTAGTATACAACTTTTACGGGAGACTCGTTAATCATCCGAAATTTGGAATCCAATACGATATCGATTCGTATCAAACTTTTATTCCAGAAACGAAAGATGCCGTCATTCGCTATTTATCAAGCGATTTATTTCCCGGGGTCGGAAAGAAAACAGCGACCCGAATCGTTGACGCCCTAGGAGAACAAGCGATTACAAAGATTATAAACGATAAACAGGCCCTCGATCATGTACCTTACATAAGTAATAACGTTAAACGCAACTTATATGAAAAATTAACGGAAAACCAAGGTTTTGAACAAGTTGCTGTCGAAGTGACCAAATATGGAATCGGATTAAAAATGGCCCAAACCTTATACCGTTTGTATCGTGAAGAGACATTACAAATTTTAAAAGAAAACCCCTACCGTTTCGTCTTTGAAGTAGAAGGCTTTGGGTTTTTAAATGCCGATAAAATTGCAGAGATGAACAATTTAAAAAAAGATAATCCCAATCGGATTCAAGCAAGTTGTTATTATGCATTACAAGAAAAAGCAAGTGACGGTCATGTCTACTTACCGAAAGATCTTTGTAAAGCTGAGATGAGGCGAATTTTAACCGTCGATTCAATTACAGAGGATAGGTTAGATGAAGCAATTCAAACTTTAATCGAATCAGATCGCATTAAAGAGCAAAAAGAACGAATATATCTACCGAGTTTATATGTTTCAGAAAAAGGTTTAAGCGAACGATTAAAGCAACTATTAACCGTTGAACATAACAATTCAACGACCGATGCTGAATTAATGGAAATTGTCGGAGAAATCGAAGAAGAAGAAAAAATTAATTACGGCAACGAGCAATTCCATGCGATTAAAAAAGCAATCCAATCGCCATTAATGATTTTAACCGGTGGTCCTGGCACTGGAAAAACGACCGTTGTAAAAGGAATTGTAAAGACTTACGCAAGGCTCCATAATTTATCGATTTATCGACATGATTATGATAGTGAAGACGATTATCCGTTTATTTTAACAGCTCCAACTGGTCGGGCTGCAAAAAGGTTAGAAGAATCGACAGGCATTCGTGCGATGACAATACATCGGCTCCTCGGCTGGGATGGGCATGTATTTTTTGAACGAAATGAACACGAGCCATTACAAGGTAGACTTCTTGTCATCGATGAGTTCTCCATGGTCGATACTGTTTTAGCTTATCATTTATTTAAAGCAGTGCCAGACGATATGCATGTCTTAATTGTCGGTGATGAAGACCAACTACCTTCTGTTGGTCCGGGTCAAGTGCTTGCTGATTTATTAGCAAGTGGACAACTTCCAGTCGTTCAGTTACAAGAAGTATATCGACAAAAGGAAGGGTCGAAAATTATCGATTTAGCCCATTTAATTAAACGAGATGAAATTACAGAAGAAGATGTTAAAAAAGAAAAGGACTTTAGCTTTATCGAATGTCAAGCTCATCAAGTGATCGATGTGCTTGAGTCGATTTTTCACCGGGCCAAGGAAAAAGGAATCGACCAAGATCAATTACAAGTATTAGCTCCGATGTATCGTACAACAGCTGGTATTGATTATATTAATCAACATTTACAACAACTAATGAATCCAAAACAACAAGGTAAAAGGGAACGGACGATTAATGAAGTAACATATCGGGTAGGAGATCGAGTATTGCAATTAGTAAACCAGCCCGAAGATGGGGTATATAATGGAGATATCGGAAAAATTATTCATATATTTTCCGCTAAGGAATCCGACGATAACGAGGAGAAAATTGTCATTCAATTTGACGACAAAGAAGTGACTTATCATCGGAATGACTATTTAAACTTTACATTAGCCTACTGTATATCTATTCATAAAGCCCAAGGTAGTGAATTTCCGAACGTCATTTTACCTGTTGTCTCCCAACATCGTCGCATGTTACGAAAGAACTTACTTTATACCGCAATTACTCGGAGTACCGATTCTTTAATCGTCTGTGGAGAGGTAGAAGCTTTTATGAGGGGTATTCATACAATTGATACGAACAATCGCTACTCAACATTAGTTGAATATTTAAAGGCCGATTTACAAAAAGAAGCACAAACAGTAGAGGAAAAACGTGCGTTAAAGCAGGAAGAGTTAGAAACAGATGTCCTTTTAGATCTCGACAGTTTAAGAGAGGATGAAGATTACGACGATTCAACTCTTTCCCCTTACGACTTTCTATAGTTGATAAAAGACGAATAACCTACTTTTGAACACTCATACTAAAAAGAAAAGTAGGTTTATTCGATGACAAATTACGGTCGTTTCTTTTTAATTACAATAGCTAGTCTTCTTCTTGTAAGTTTTATATATGTTGCTTGGCCAATTTTCCAGATTGGATTTTCCTTCTTCGGAAACGTTTTTGTACCTTTTCTAATTTCATTACTTATTAGTTATTTATTACATCCGATCATAAAAGTGTTGACCGAGCGACTAAATATGCATCGAATGAGTGCGATTGTCGTTGTGTTTATTCTTTTAATTAGTGTTGTTGCAACAATTCTTTATCATGGATTACCGGTATTAGTGCTGGAGTTACAAGAGTTGCTTGAACAACTTCCGGAACTCGTTCTTCTTTATGAAGCGATGAGTCGATCGTTATATGAATCGATTTCATTTTTACCGGAAGCATTGCATATCCCAATCGATTCGATTATGCTCAATGTAGAACAATCCGTAGAGGGATTTATCGATCGGTTAGTTGACCGAGCGCTTTCGCTTTTTGATGATTTTATACGTTATTTAATGATTCCAGTATTAGTTTTTTACATGTTAAAAGATGAACGAACACTCCGGGATTATTTTTATCACTTTGTACCGAACCGATATGAAAAATTTCTACGTCATTTATTTGAGGATGTACATGAAGCTTTTGGCCATTACGTTCGTGCTCAGCTACTTCTCTCTTTTTTTATTACGGTTTTGTCGCTTTTGTTATTTCAGTTAATTGGTTTAAAATATGCCTTCGTATTATCGGTCTTTATGGGTGTGATGAATATCATACCATACTTCGGACCGATTATCGGGACGATTCCAGCTGCGACAATCGCCCTTGCGACATCTTGGCAACTCGTTCTCTACGTAATTGTAATTGCGATTGTCGTTCAGTTAATTGAAAGCTCGCTTCTGTCCCCTTACATTATGGGAAAGACAGCTAATTTACATCCGATTGTTATTATTTTAATTTTGTTAGTTAGCAGTGAAATCGGCGGAATAATTGCAATGCTTCTTGCAATTCCTTTAGTGATGGTTGTCCGTGCAGCAATCGTTAGCATTCTTAGACAAAAGGAGGAATGCGTTGACAATTAATGACCAGTTTCATATACTAACGTTAACCTTAAATCGTAATCGTTTCGTTGTTGCTTCAGGCGATTTACGATGTATCAATTTTTTGACTATTTGAGCTCGGCATTTGTCGCTGAGTTTTCTTTATTGTTTATTTTCATACATAAAATGGAGGGACAAGGATGAAGCAATTAACATCTGCACAAGTAAGACAAATGTTTTTAGATTTTTTCGAGCAAAAAAATCACCAAGTTGAACGGAGCGTCTCTTTAGTCCCAAAGGACGACCCGAGCTTATTATGGATCAATAGTGGGGTAGCTACCTTAAAAAAATACTTTGATGGAACGATCATTCCTGATAATCCACGAATTGTAAACGTACAAAAGTCGATACGTACAAACGATATAGAAAATGTCGGTTTTACCGCACGTCACCATACCTTTTTTGAAATGTTAGGAAACTTTTCTATCGGTGATTATTTTAAGCGGGAAGCAATTTTTTACGCTTGGGAGTTTTTAACGAGTGATGAATGGATTGGTTTTGATCCGGAGCGTTTATCGATTACGGTTCACCCAGAAGATGATGAAGCTTATGATATTTGGGTAAATGAAGTAAAAGTTCCAAAAGAGCGCGTTATTCGCCTTGAGGAAAATTTTTGGGATATTGGTGAAGGTCCGAGTGGTCCGAATACGGAAATTTTCTACGACCGTGGCCCCGATTATGGTGACGATCCGAACGATCCCGAACTATATCCAGGAGGAGAAAATGAGCGCTATTTAGAAGTTTGGAATTTAGTTTTCTCACAGTTTAACCATAATCCGGACGACACGTATACATTATTACCGCAAAAGAATATCGATACGGGGATGGGATTAGAACGACTCGTTTCAATTTTACAAGATGCTGAGACGAATTTCGATACGGACCTGTTTTTGCCGATTATTCAAAAAACAGAAGAAATCTCCGGCAAAACGTACGGAAAAGATGAGGTTCTCGATACATCTTTTAAAATTATTGCTGATCATATTCGTACGGTCGCATTTGCTATTGGTGACCATGCTCTACCGTCGAATGAAGGACGAGGTTACATTTTACGTCGTTTAATTCGTCGTGCGGTTCGTTATGCGAAAAACTTAGGTATTGAAGAACCTTTTATGTACAAACTTGTTCCAACAGTTGGCGAAATAATGGTTTCCTATTACCCAGAAGTAAAGGAACAACAGGAACATATTATGAACATTATTAAAGTAGAAGAACAACGTTTTATTGAAACATTAAATGACGGATTAGAACGATTAAATGAAATTATTGAAGAAGAAAAAGCGAAAAACTTATCTGTAATCCCTGGGGAAGAAGTGTTTAAACTTTATGATACGTATGGATTTCCAAAGGAGTTAACGGAAGAGTACGTCGAAGAGTACGGCTTTACAATCGATGAGACTGGTTTTGAAAAAGAGATGGAAAAACAACGTGAACGGGCTCGACAAGCTAGAGAGCGTACTGATTCGATGCAGGTGCAAAGCGAATTGTTAACAACCTTAAAGGATGAAAGTACGTTCGTTGGTTATGATACCTTCTCGGTAGAGACCTCAATCTTGCATATTATTGATGGTGAAACGCTACGTAACGAGGTGTTAGAGGGCGAAGAAGTTCAACTTATTTTAAAAGAAACACCTTTCTACGCAGAAAGTGGAGGACAAGTAGCTGATACGGGATATATTTTTTCTAATGAAATGAAAGCAAAAGTAACCGATGTTCAGACGACTCCAAATGGTCAACACCTACACAGTGTAAAAGTAGAGTCAGGTACATTACGGAAAGATGATCGAGTAACAGCGATGATCGACGATGTATATCGTAATGAAATTATAAAAAACCATACGGCAACCCACCTATTACATCAGGCGTTACGGGATGTCTTCGGCGACCATATCCATCAGGCGGGTTCTCTCGTTACACCGGAGCGATTGCGCTTTGATTTTTCACACTTTGAGGCGCCTAAGGATGAACAGTTAAAAGAGGTTGAACAAATCGTAAACGAAAAAATTTGGGCTAATTTATCGGTCCATATTGAGTCAATGCCATTAGAAGAGGCAAAGGCCATGGGGGCAATGGCTTTATTTGGGGAAAAATATGATGACGTCGTCCGCGTCGTACAAATTGGAGACTATAGTACAGAATTGTGCGGTGGCTGTCATGTAACGAACAGTGCTGAAATAGGTCTATTTAAAATTGTACAGGAATCAGGAATTGGTGCAGGAGTCCGTCGAATAGAAGCCGTAACGAGCAAACAGGCATATGAATATTTTGAAAATGAATTGGTCATCTTACATGATACCGCTACGAAGTTAAAGACGGATCCCCATAACGTAATAAATCGTGTAGAAGCTTTGTTAGAACAAATAAAAGAATTAGAGCGAGAGAACGAATCACTCCATGCACGCCTTGCAAATGAAGCTTTAGCATCGATGACTGATCGAGTAAAAGAAATAGAAGGTATCCGTGTATTAACAGAACGCGTCGATGCGGGCAATATGAATCAACTACGTAATATGGTCGATGAATTAAAACAACAATTAGAAAGTGGCGTTATTTTGCTCGCAATGGAAAATGAAGGTAAAGTCCAATTAATCGCCGGCGTTACAGAAGATCTAGTAAGACAAAATTTACATGCTGGTAACTTAATTAGAGAAGTGGCAAAAATTTGTGGCGGTGGTGGTGGAGGGCGACCGGATATGGCTCAAGCCGGAGGAAAAGATGCCTCTAAGTTAGATGAAGCCTTCAAATATGTCGAAACGTACATTCAAGAAGAGCTAGCATAAAATTAAAAATGTTATTCATTACGGTCTAAACGTGGTAAAATATAGTAGAAGTTTATGAGGCTACGTTTAGACCGTAAAATGAGTGAGGTGATAAAATGAGTTCGATTGATAAAACGGTGAAGTATAATTTTCCTGATGATTCTTTTAATGATGATATTAAAAGAACATTAATGACGATTCATGAGGCTTTGAAAGAAAAAGGTTACAATCCTATCAATCAAATCGTCGGCTATCTAATCTCAGGAGATCCTGCGTATATACCTCGTTATAAAGATGCACGAAATTTAATTCGTAAAATCGAACGAGATGAACTCATTGAAGAATTGGTCAAATATTATATTAATGATATTCAAAAGGAGCAAAAATGAGGATATTAGGTTTAGACGTCGGCTCCAAAACAATTGGCGTTGCCATAAGTGACCCATTTCATATGACTGCCCAAGGACTGAAGACAATTTATTGGGATGAAAATGATATGTCCTCTGCGGACGAAGTATTACGCCAATTAATCGAACAATATAATATTGGGACGATTGTCGTCGGTTTACCGAAAAATATGGACGGGTCCTTAGGTGAACGGGCGGAAATTACAACAATTTATGCAAGGCGCTTAGCGCGAACTTTCGATATTGCTGTTGAACTCTTTGATGAACGACTTTCGACGATGTCTGCAGAACGTACATTGTTAGAAGCAGATATAAGTAGAAAAAAACGAAGTAAAGTAATCGACCAAGTAGCTGCAACTATTATTTTACAAAATTATTTAGACCAACAACAGTACAAAGGAGGTAAATAGAAATGGGTCAACAAGAGCAAGAAAGAATTATTATTCCAGATGAAGACGGTACTGAACACGTATTTAACGTTTTATATAAATTCGATGTGGAAGATACCGATGCTACGTATGTTGCCTTAATTCCTGTTGAACAAGAAGAATCAGAACAGCAGGATTTATATGTGTTTCGTATTGAAGAGGAAGAAGGCGACGACTTACGACTTTTTCAAATTGAAGATGACACCGAGTGGGAAATAATTGAGGAAACAATTGCAACTTTACAAGAAGATGGTATTATTTAAGATGACAAAAGTGCCGACTTAAGAAGGAGTTACAGAACGATGGGGAAAGAGAAGAATCGTACGAATTCGACGGTTGATCAGATGACAAGGATAAGTGAAGCAAAAGTAGTTCGAAAGGTAGTCTTTTTTGTCGTCTCTATTTTATTGCTTTTTTTTGCCATCACAGGTCTTTTGTTATATTTGTACGTTAAGTCATCGCTTGGAGCCGTTGATCCCGATAGTAAAGAAAAAGTCGAGGTTGAAATTCCTATCGGATCATCAACAACAGATATCGCACAAATTTTAGAAGATAACGGTATTATAAAAGATCAACGTATCTTTCGCCTTTATCTTAAATTTAAAAATGAAGTAGCTTTTCAGGCGGGGGAATATACCTTATCCCCAAATATGACTGTTGAAGAAACGATTGAAGAGTTACAAACTGGTAAAGTACTTGAAGAGCCGTATAGTCGTATTACAATCCCAGAAGGAAAGTCATTAGAACAAATCGGGGACATTTTTTCTAAACAGCTCTCTTTTACTAAGGATGATTTTATTAAAACAGCAAAGGACGAGCAGTTTATCAATGAATTAATCGAACAATTCCCTAACGTGTTAACAGATGAAGTATTAAATGAAGATATTATCAATCCACTAGAAGGTTATTTATTTGCGACTACCTATGATATTTTCGATGAAGAAATAACACCAGAAGAAGTAATACGGATGATGGTTGATGAGACAAGTAAGCTTCTAGAAGAACGGACAGAATTAATCGAAGAAAGTGACTTTACAATCCATGAAATTTTAACCCTTGCATCAGTCATCGAGAGGGAATCGAAGTTTTCTGAAGACCGTCCGAAAGTTTCGCAAGTATATATGAACCGTCTAGATAAAAATATGAAATTACAAAGTGATATAACTGCTTTTTACGGCTTACAACATAAAGCCGTTGTCACATATGAAGATGTAGAAATTGAAACACCATATAATACGTATGTGATTGACGGATTACCGGTCGGCCCGATAAGTTCTCCAAGTATCGAAGCGATAGATGCTGTTTTAAATCCTGAAGGCGAAGAGTTTACGAAACTATACTATTTCTCACGTCCATCTGGCGAAACTTTTTATTCTGATACATTAGAAGAGCATAACAGTATTAAGCAAGAATATCGTCATGAATGGTATGAATTAGAAAACGAACGAGAAAGTTGATATAAAAGATGACAAAGCATCATATAAATAAAACGACACAATACTTACATTCGTTGCTAGTAGAACAAAAGCCATGGCAACGTAAACTAGAACAATATGCTAAAGCATATAGAATACCAATTATCGATCGTATAACGATGAATGTCTTAACACAATACGTTATACTGCATCAACCATCCCGGATATTAGAAATTGGTACAGCGATCGGATACTCGACTTTATGCATGCACGAGGCGTACCCGAAGGCGGAAATCGTCACGATTGAAAAAGACGACATGATGTATAATCAAGCACAAAAAAATATCGAGTGCTATAAACAGCATGATCGTATTCATTTATTGAAAGGGGATGCGGTTACCCTTTTAGAAACGATCGACCAGCATTTTCCTTCCTTTGACTTCGTGTTTATCGATGCAGCGAAAAGTCAATATAATACGTATGTAGACCGAATTGAACCACTTTTAACAAAAGGTAGTATCCTAGTAGCAGATAATGTACTTTTTCGTGGCTATGTCAGTGGAGAATACGACGTACCACGGCGATATAAAACGTTAGTGAAAAAAATATCATCATTCAACGAAAGAATGATGAATGATAATAAATACGATTCATCCCTTTTACCAATAGGCGATGGATTACTTATCTGTGTAAAACGTTAACCGATTATGTTATGGCGTACCTTGATAATCAAGGTGTGTCATTTTTCATATATAGGTAAATAGAAAAAGGAGTGTCTAAGAATGACAGAGGAAAAAAGCTATTACATGACATTAGAAGGAAAACAAAAGTTAGAAGAAGAACTACATACGTTAAAAACAGTTAAACGTAAAGAAGTAGTAGAACGAATAAAAATTGCTCGCGATTTCGGGGATTTATCCGAGAACTCCGAATACGATTCTGCAAAGGAAGAACAAGCCTTCGTCGAATCCCGTATTGCACAAGTAGAGAAGATGATTCGCAATGCAGTAATTATTGAAAATAATGACGATGAAAATACTGTTGCACTTGGGAAAAAGGTAACGTTTGTTGAATTACCGGACGGTGAGGAAGAGTCATATACGATCGTCGGTAGTGCAGAAGCCGATCCTTTTGAAGGCAAAATTTCTAACGATTCCCCGATTGCAAAAAGCTTACTCGGCAAAGAAAAAGGCGATGAAGTAATGGTCCCGACACCTGCTGGAGAAATGAAAGTAAAGATTACAAAAATAGAATAAGTTTTCAAACATCTAATATCGTCTTGATGAAAGGTGGTCACACGGCTTGAAATCCAATAATTATCCGTCCCGTAGTGAAAGACAACGAAAACGGCGAAAAAATGAACGGATTTTATATAGTTTAATTGCTATTTTCATTTTATCTCTTGGTATGCTTATCTTTTTTATCAGTAAAGGATCGACGGATTTAAAAGAGGAACAAGCTGACAGAAACGAAGTGGAGGAAAGATTGGGCCAAGAAGAGTCGGAAGACTATATTGATGAGAATGACGAGATTGAATTCGACGAATATGAAGAAGAAATTGTAATCCAATATGTCGACAGCGACGATGAAAATGTAATCGAAGCTTTTGTCGGAAATTGGCCACCAATTGGAACGAATCAATCCGAACCACATACGACTAACTTTGAGGACGGTTCCGACGATCGGAACGAAATTAGAAAAGCTGTATTACAAGTGACGAATATAGATGAGGAAAATTTGCTCGAACTCTGGATAGGTAACGGTGGCGAGCAAAAAGTAATTGCCAATGTCCAGGATCGATCTAATGACGATATTTATCGAGTCTATTTATCCTGGATTGAATACGAGGGATGGCAAGTCACCTTAGTAGAAAAATTAAAAGAGTACACTGGTCCATAATGGAGGTAAATGATGAAGTACGGAATTATCGGTGCAATGGAAGAAGAGGTAGCTTATGTCAAAGCACAAATTGAACAATTAAAAGAAGTAACGATTGCAAATTGTACTTTTTATGAAGGAAAGATTCAAGAAAAAAACGTCGTATTGTTACAGTCTGGCATAGGTAAAGTAAACGCGGCAATGGCTACAACAATTTTAATGGAACGATTTGCTCCAGACATTGTTATTAATACGGGATCTGCCGGAGGTTTTTCTACTAAATTGTCTGTCGGCGACCTAGTTATAAGTGATGAGGTTGTCCATCACGATGTCGA
Source organism: uncultured Pseudogracilibacillus sp. (assembly GCA_937960785.1). Classification (GTDB taxonomy): domain Bacteria; phylum Bacillota; class Bacilli; order Bacillales; family Amphibacillaceae; genus Pseudogracilibacillus. Next base: position 598 of record CALGOZ010000006.1, on the reverse strand, counting down.
TGCAACAGCGTTTGAGTATGCGTACGGTCAGGTACCACAAATGCCACCAAGCTATAAAGCAGAGCCTATATTAATTGAAAAAATATCGACACTTTTACAAGAGATGAATCTCCCTTATGAAATCGGTCTTATTGCTACTGGCGATTCTTTTATGAGTGACTCAGAACGAGTCGCATTTGTAAAAGAACAATTTCCAAATATGTTAGCTGCGGAAATGGAAGGGGTAGCTATCGCACAAGTATGTTATCAATACGATATTCCTTTCATTATTATCCGCGCTTTATCTGATATAGCGGGAAAAGATTCAGCCGTATCTTTCGAACATTTTTTAAAAACTGCTGCAAAGAACAGTAGTGATTTAATTCTTCGTTTTATTAAAGAAGTAAAATATAATTAACATAGGCTAGACTCCCCCTAAAGCAGTAAACTTATTTCACTTAAATTGCTTTAGGGGATTAATTTTTTAAAGTCCTTCAAATTAGGACCAATATTGTTTTCTTCTGTGTAAGTTAGATAGGATTTTATGTGTAACTTACTCATTGGAGTCTTCTCTTGCGTAAGTTAGCCTTTATATTTATATAAAGCTACACGCTGGAAG
>CALGOZ010000005.1 GCA_937960785.1 uncultured Pseudogracilibacillus sp. | reverse complement strand
TTGAGCATAATTTAACGTAAACTTTTCCGTGGCAACGATCCAGCGAAAAGGTCTATGCGAAAATCGACACTAACCCTACCGCAACGACACCACAGCGAAACAATCAGAAAGGAAAAACACTTCCTACCGCAAAGGAATATAATCATAATCACCAAAATTGGCATAGTGCGAAATAGGACTCCTCTTCTTATACAATCAGCAAAATGACATAAAGCGAAATAGAAGGACTCCACCTCCTACTGCAAAGGAGCCTAATCCAAGCTTTAATAACTTAAATCCGAGACATTCATTAATTCGTAAGTACTCGATCGAAGGGGATTTCTTTACCATTTTCTATAACTTGAATCGTATCGTGTTGTTCCTCTGTCGTTAATTTATAAATGTACTCTTCGAATTGTCCGCTTCGATCTTCTTTATCTAAATGAATTCGTACGATATTTTCGTCTGCTTCAATATGATGAGTCACGGGACCTTCTGTTCGGTATATAATATAGGAACGATTTTGTCCGTCGTTAACAAGCTGTAACTTTGCCGTCGGATCAACCTCTTCCATTGATTTGTTCGGTAGTTTTTCTATCTCTATTAGCGATAGTGTATTTTGAAAACAAGCTACTAATAACGAAAAAACAAATACTAACAGCAATAGTGAAAGTTTTCTTCTCATTGCAACCTCCAAAGCCGCCATTTAATCAAACAATATAATAGCTATAGTTCAGATAATACGTCGGAAGAAATCTTTCCAACATCTAACTCTTATTTTCCATCATGACGTAACTCTAACGTATGGAAATAAACTTCTGTTTCCCCAGATTGGATTGGTAGATAATCCTCTATTTCAATAGCTCCCTTGAACAATAGTTCGGTTGTTAAAAGATCGATAATTAATACTGTTGCCCTTTGTTCCATATCATGATCTAAAAGAAAATATATTTTACCGTCATGAATTATTTTATTTTCAAATTCCCAGATGCTTATATTTTGTGAATCGAGTTCTACGTTTAATTTTTCTGTTTTTTCTTTCGTCTCTACATTGTACGATTCAAAAACGAGTATATCTGAATGGATGTTAACAAACAGTATCTCTGAACCGTTATATGCGATAGGAAGAGCGTCATTGTTGCTTTTTTCAATCTCTATCTCTGTTATTTCCTTTGTTTCTAAATCAATTTTTACAATGTTCGCTAATTTAATCGCCTCAGGGTACGTCGCTTCATCCGTCGTATCTTCGTAATATTCTTCACTAATTACGGCATGAGTGATAATCATTTCCGTCGGCTGTTGGTCATTATCGACAAAAACATTCGCAAAAGCAACGTAATAATCTGAACTATCGATCAACGTTTCGATCGAGTCGATTAGCTTTCCTTCGTTTAAATCAAACATGTAAAGATGGAACTTCGTCTTCTCCCCATCTGTATCCATACTATATTCCATATTTAAAATTGGGATATATAGTATTCCATCGTTCATATACATTTTTTCAATCATTGCATAATCTAACAAATCAGGTGCATCGATCTCATAACGATTCGTTTCCTTTGTCGTGCGATTGTACGTTTCAAGTTCAATAATTCCTTTATATATACCCCAGCGAGAATACGGTATTTGTACAGAAATAATCGTATCCTCTACAATGAAATATTCATTTTCATCATAGCTTTTCTTTCGCATAAATTTACGTTGTTCATTTCGTAACTGTTGAACTTTGTTTGGCACATGATTACCTTCAAGACGTTTGGTCAATCTTTCGTCCCGTAAATAATTCGTCCCTTCCCTCGTTACCTCGAATTCTTCATCCGCATACGGCCCGTAAAAATCCCCTTTAATTAGTAGTTCGTCACTAAGGGATTCATCTCCTTCAATTGTATTAATTTTATATTGAGGAAACGATTGCGATAACGTATGGGATTGCACATAAAACAATGAAAAAGTGACAATAATGATGATAGTTAATATCGATAATGCACGGTATTTTTTCAACAAAATCCCCTCCTTCTATACGGTAACTTTCCGATTAATAAGAATGTAACTAATCCATAAGGAAACGCCACCGATTATAAATGAAATAACGAGCTGTACATAAAACATTTCATCCGTATACAAGTAAAATGTATCGAAAAAAATAAATTGAACAACAAAAGGTAATATAAATAAACCAATTGCAAAACTGGTATAAATAATTCCAAGCAACAAACCAACTAATTTAAAACTTCGCTCAAATAAAATTCCGGTAAATAAAACGATTATAAATAAAGTTCCAAGGCCATAAATAATTAAAAATAAACTAAAATGAGTCGGTATAAGAACCGATAAGTCGGAAGATGCGACGAGTAAGGATGTTTTCATGTCTGTCCGATAGACAATAGGAACAATCCATTTCACGATTTGTTTGTATATGACTAAATAAACTAGTTGTGCCGAAATCAACCCAAGTACAGAAACGATAATTGTCGCCAATTTTGCAAAATAAATCGTCATTCGGTTCACGGGTAACATTAATAGGCGATAAATAAATGTATTACGCGCAAACCAATCGCGATACCAAATAAAAAATAAGTAAATGATTACACTAACTGCTCCGAGGGCAATTGGAATTAAAAAACCCCGTGTATAAATTACATCGACTAATGAAAAGTGCCAATATTCATTGAGAAACTGTTCTGGTGAAGCGCGACCACCTTTCGTCACTTCCTTTACGAGGGCCATATAGCTTGACGCTTCAAATAAAACAGTCCCTAATTGAATAATGAAAATGACCGCTAATAGCGCGATATATAGTTTTATAAAACGATTGATTTCAAAAGCAAATAGTTTCATAAAAGAGCCCATTACTTTATAACCTCCCTCATCACATCGACAATTGATTTTCCTTCTTCTTCACGTATCTGCTCCGGATAAAAGGATTTGATAACGACACCCTCATCTAAAATTACAGCTTGGTCGATTAAATGTTCAATATCACCTATTTCATGCGTCGTAATAATTACTCCACGGTCTTCGATTAAATGAGAAGTAAAGACATTTGTAATTTGTTCACGACTGAAGACATCAATACCAGAAAACGGCTCATCCATTAAGACAAATTCTACATCGAGAGCAAGCCCTAACAATAAGTTAACTTTCATTTTGTTTCCTTTTGATAGATTACTTATTTTTTCATTACGGTCTAATTTGAAAAACTCTAGCATTTCAGTGGCCCGTTTCTCGTTCCACGTTTCATAAAAGTCATCCATAAATTGAAATGCATCCCTTATTCTCATCGACGGTAACATTGTAATCGCATCCGGTATATAAGCAACCTCTTCATACGTTTGCTTCGTTCGCTTTTTTCCATTGATGAGAATTTCTCCTTTATTAATCGGAGTTAACCCCATAATTGCATTTAGAATCGTCGTTTTTCCTGAACCATTCACGCCGATAAGACACGTAATTTCTCCCCTTTTCGCTTTAAAAGACACGTCTTTTAAAACTACTTTATTCACGTATGATTTTTTAATATGATTCAATTCAATCATCTTTTATCCCCCCTAATAATTTCTCTATCGTTTGGATCACCTGCTGACGGCTTTCCTTTTTTTACTTGTGTCGGTATTTGCTCGTACTGTCGTTTTAACAATGGCAATAGATCGTCGAAGGAGATGTGTAAATTTTTTGCCGTTGTAACAAACTGCTCGAGAGCTTCGGTTAATAATTGTTCACGAACTTGTTTAATGATTTGTTCATCTTCGGTTACTTTACTAGGCACATTGCCATCTGTATAAATCAATCCCGCCTCCTCCATTTCCTTGTACGCCCGTTGTACTGTATTTGGGTTTATTTTTAAGGTCGCGGCTAATTCCCTGCGCGACGGCATCTCTTCTCCTTTCTTAAGTTGACCGCTGGCGATTTGTTCCTTAAAATATTCGACAACTTGTAAATAGACGGGTGTCCTGTTATCGATTGTAAATTTCATGACATCACCCCGATTTCCATTTAATTATTCATAAGAATTGATAAATGACTTCTTTATTAATTACAGTTATGCACGATACTTTTCGCAAGATGTATTAATCCCTTCATACACAAAGAGAAAAAAATAACGATAAAATTCATATGCTATATAAGTTTATCAATAAAGGATAAACCTTTTATAAGGTGTTACATACTCCTTAAGTCGCTAATAAAATTTGAACAGCCAAAAGTTAGTGTATTAATCACTTCATACATGTTTACTGTATTATATGATTAATACACTCTCTTGTCAACACTTTTTCCGTACAAAAAAAGATCCGCCCAAAAGGCAGATCTTACACTAAGCTTTAAGGGTTATAATTTTGTTTTGAGAGATTCGTATCATTTAAATCAATTATACTACCTTTTCCCAGTCGACGATATTTTCTAAAATAATCGCAAGCACAATGCCGACGAGAAGTCCGTTACTTAAGAACGGCTGTAACATCGTTGGTATTGACTCGAAATAGCTCGGCGGGAAGGTCATAATAATTACACCAACGAAAATTGGTATAGCAACCCGATACACATTCGAGCTATGTAAGGTAATTTGTTTTAAAAAGTCATAGGACGATAAAAACAGTTGTAAATAGGCGACGAACAAGACTGCACTTCCGATGCTTAAAGGTAACAAGGTGAAAAATGAACCAATCGGTGGAATAATTCCCATTAAAAAGAAAAGGAAACTACCGATAAAGAAAGGCATCCGATCGAAAATATTCGTCTGACGTAAAAAACCAATCGACGAAACGTAGGGCGCATAAGGTACGAGCCCGAAAAAACCAGAAACAACGTTCGTCGCACCGGTAATGGAAAGGGATGTCGCGTATTCTTTGTTTGAGGTCGGCTTTTCATAAAAGACGTCGGTTCCTTTAAGAGCCCCGAACGTATTCGTTAAATTTAAAATACCTGCAAGTATTGCGGTGAAGACGACACCCGTATCCCAAGTTAACGGTCCGAGCGGAAATAACATATAGGTCGCCTTCGTCATTTCACTCGTATCCGTACCGAAAAATAAATGGTGTAACAACCAGCCGACGACCATTCCGATTAGTAGGGCGTAACTTTTTACCCGGGGAGATGATTTTATACTTACAACCATTACGAGAAGGGCGATAAAAATAGCCAAGGTCGCAACTGGTAAATCAATTACGGCACTACCATCTGCCTCGCGAAAGGGAAGTCCGAGCATTCCTTTTAAAAAAATTTGAATTAAGGTAAAACCTAACAGTAATACGAAGGCTGCCATTACGCCAGGCTTGAAAAGGCGGGCGAAAAACGGACCTAAACCGACCGCACCGATGAAAATCGTTACCCCTCCAGAAATAATAACGCCAAGAGCTAAACTCCCACCCAATACGTGAAGGGGCATATCTTGGGCTGTAGCCGTTGCAACTAACGTAAGGAAAATCCCCCACCATAGACCCGACTGCCCTTCTAATACTGGACGATGGTGACCGAATAAGCCTTGAACGATACAAGCAAGTCCCGTTACGATAAAGGAAAATTGAATCATCGATGATACCGCTGCTGACGAAAGATCAAACGCCTCCCCGACAGTAATCGGAATGACGATTATATTTGCAAAAATAAAAAAGAACCATTGAAGTCCCGCAATCCAATTTGGTATATGTAAGAGTTTATGTTTTTTCATTTTATCACCTCGAAGTTGAAGCTTTCGGTTCAATTGTTTTTCTATAAAAGTTCAAGTTGAGTACGGTTTCATTTTGTCGTTGCTTTTCGTTAGATATGTATAATATCAAGGTTAACATATTTCGTTAAGGTGAGTAAATAATTTTATGCCTTTTGCTATCGTGTGATTTGATTTGTTTATGTAAATAAACAAGCAGTATATTCCTTGGGGGATTTAAGGAAGTTTTTAGGGTGGATTTAGGCGTGATTTTAGGGGCGGATAAATTTTAGAAAAGTTTTTTCGTGGGGTTTTGTATAATTTGCTAATTTTGACGAAAAGTAAGAGACGAACAAAAGTTAAGGAGGAATTTTTTATGGTACATCAAAGCCAAGATCAAGGACAACAACAAGGACAAATGCCGTCAGCACAACAGTTCGGTGCTCATGAATTGCTCGATGCTGATGAGGCGATTGGAACATTGGTCGGAGGGATTGAGCATTACTCTCTTTACGATGAGTTTGTTCAAGATAAACGACTTAAAACAATACTACAACGACAAAAAGGAGCATTGATCCAACTCTACAATACAATATTAGATACGTTGAAATCTGGACAAGACCCTGCTGTGAAAACTCAAACGTATATGATGGAACAACAAAATACACAGACGACCTTCGGCATGCAACCTGGTACACCGACGACGCCGGCTCAGTCTTCGAGCGAATTTAATGACGAATGCATTTCAAGTGCGATGATTACGCAATTAAAGGCAATTGCATCGGATTTTACCCTTGCTGCGCTTGAGGCGACACATCCGGTATTGCGAAGAATTTTTGCCGATAGCGTGCCGAACATCATCGAAATGGGTTACGAAGTTTTCTTATATCAAAACGAAAAACAATATTACGAAGTCCCACAACTTGCACAACAAGATATGCAAGCAATTATTCAAAGTTACGCCCAGGCACCAAATCAAATGCCACATTAAGAAAGACGAAGTGTCAGGTTAAAAAGGCCGAA
>CALGOZ010000004.1 GCA_937960785.1 uncultured Pseudogracilibacillus sp. | reverse complement strand
CATACAAAAACAGCTTAACTTACACACTGGAGCTTTCTATTGCGTAAGTTTACATACAAAAACAGCTTAACTTACTCGATGGTGCGTTCTAGTAAGTAGGTTTAAATTTTAAATCTCTTTATCTTACTCAACATCGAGAAGGATTTTATAAAGTTTATTCAAACCATTTTCAATGTAATAAGTGTATTAGTATAAATGAGCTTGTATAAAGCTAGAGAAAATAATGATGATTAACTGATCGATGTAATTGATAGTCAAAATAGCCAGCAAAACTTCTGAACAAAATAAAGACGGACTAAGTCTCTACACAATAGAGAAACTTAGTCCATCCATTTCTTTATAGGTTGGTTTTTCTCCATCCTACTTATTTTATTTATTTTTTAAAACTTTAGTTATGTGGCTCGATTAAACCGTATTTGCCATCTTTTCGACGATATACGACATTTGTATCATTTGTCTCAGCATTCGTGAATACGAAGAAGTTATGGCCTAACATATCCATTTGTAAAATAGCCTCTTCCGAATCCATCGGCTTTAAGTTAAAACGCTTTGTTCGAACGATTTCAATTTCATCGTTATCTTTATCATTTTCTTCGTCTTTAAAAATAAATTGCTCGATACCTTTTTGACGGAACTTACGATTTACTTTCGTTTTATGTTTACGTATTTGACGCTCGAGCTTATCAACAACTAAGTCGATTGCAGCGTATAAATCGTTATGTTGCTCTTCAGCACGTAATAATAAGTTTGTCATTGGAATAGTTACTTCAATTTGTTGCTCTTCATTATAGACACTTAAGTTCACACGAACGTCAGATGTCGGCGGCGTATCGAAGTATTTGTTTAGTTTACCAATTTTCTTTTCGACATACTCGCGAATCGGGCGGGTAACCTCAATATTTTCACCACGTATATTGTAATTCATATAAGTGTCCTCCTTTTACATAGTATGTATATTATACTACTATTCCGACGATTATTTCTACCCCTTTCACAATTTAGTAGAAAACTCCTTATTTTTAACTAATGAATAAAAGTATTTCTGAAAACAAAAGGGATTGATCTTTGTTAAATAAATCTCGATCAATCCCTTTTAACGTTTATAGTTTATCATCTACGTACATGCCATCAACAGTTTCTAAATTTTTATATGGATTAATATAGGTCTTGTCCGAATCTCTTTTCTGTTTTAACTGACGTAAATCTGTTTGCACCGACCGAAAAAGCTCATTCATTTTCTCTTTGATCGTTTCATCCATTTTAATAATTTGTTTACCAAGTGTTTCTTCTTCTTCTGTATACGGTGGCTTAACTTCTTGCATGAGTTCTTCTCGTTGAACAAGAAGTTTGTTCATTTCGTCGATTAGCTTTTCCCGTTCTTCAAAGGTTTCGTAAGGTTTTTCGACAACTTCTAGAAGTTGCTTCGTCGTTTTATAAAGCGGTTGTATCCGTTCCATTACACTTGAGCACCTTGTACGTAATTCGGAGCTTCTTGCTTCATCGCTTCTTTCCACGTATCGCGAAACTCCGTAATTAGTCCGAGAGCTTCCTCGATTTGTTCGATGTTGTTTTTAATATTTCCTTCTTGTAATAGACGAAGAATATAGTCGTAAAGAGACATCATTTGTTTTGAGATTTCTACCTCTGGATCAAGTGTAATCATTAGTTCGCGGATAATATCTTGAGCTTTTTGTAATTGTTTATTTTTTAACTCGTAATCATTTTTCTCCAAAGCTTTGATACCTTGATTTATAAAACGAATACAACCATTGTATAACATCAACGTCAATTGTGGACCAGAAGCAGTATTAACCGAGTTATTCTGGTACGATTGTAGTTGTTTAGACATCATTTTGTCTCCACTCTCCTACCTTAATATTATTGCATACCACCAAATTGTGAGAATAAATAGTTCGCCTGATTCGATAAACGGGCAATAGCCTTCTCCATTGCAGTAAACTGTGACCAATAACGTTGTTCAACTTGAACCATACGTCTTTCGTAATCAGTAATTCGTTCGTTTAGACGCTTCATTTCTTTTCCTAAAGTATAGTTATCTAACGTTTGGGTACTTCTACCGGCCTGGCGTTCAATATTACCCCTTACGCGATCGAGAGATTCATCAAAACGATGGATTATTCCTTTACTTTCACCGTCTGTATTATTAGCAAAAAGTTTATATACATCATCTGGATTGTCCCGTAATGCAGCTTTAAGCTTCTCTTCGTCAACTTCTAATTTACCACCGTCTAAGTAGTTTTTCGTTGTCGTAATCCCGATTTGACTTAAAAGTGTATACTCCCCGCCAGTTTCGACCTTTCCTTGAAGGCTCCCTCGTAATGAGAACATTCCATTTTGAATTACCGCCTCACCACGGAGTATACCACTTTTTGCTTTTTCTTCCCATAGTTCGATTTGTTTATCTGTCATCTCGGCTTTCTGTTCTTCCGTTAACGGCAAATAGTCGCGATAACGCTCTTCGGTTTGCGATTGATTCATCGCCTCAATTACTTCATTATATTTATTTACAAAGTCCATTATTTTTTCAAAAGAGGTATCGACATCATTTTGTACGGAAATGCTCACATTCGTTTCTGTTACATTATGAAATTCAAAGGTAACACCATTTAATGTGTATGAGTTCTCTCTCGACTCGATCGTTAAACCATTATTATACGTAAAAATTGCATTTTTGCCACCAGACTCATTTCCTTGAGATAAGCCGAGGGTGTTTGTAAAGAAGGTATTACCTTCGAAAGTGATTTCTGCACCATTTTCATTATAAGCACCAGAACGTGTGGCTTCTAATACGACTCGATTTTGAGACTCATCAAAAAAAGCTCGAACATTGCCTTCACTTGCTCTTTCGATATTTCGTAATACTTGATTTAATGTATCTCCTTCTTCAACAGTGAATTCATGTTCGATTGCTTCACCATTTTGATCGTAGGTATAGTAGGTATAGGTGCCGGCGACATCAGCACTCATTTCACTTTGTAAGGTATATTCGATTGATTCACCTATGTTCATTGCTCGTGTTGCTAATTGTTCAACACGAATGTCGTACGTACCATTTGAAGCTGAGGATGATGCTGTTGCTGTTACCGCTCCTTCATTTGAGGATACAGTAGCTTTGGGATTGTACGTACGGGACAACTTCATATCGAGCATCATGTTATCTAGTTCTAATAATTTACTATTAATATCTCGAAAGGCATCGCGCTTCCATTCAAGTTGTGTTTGTTGCTGTCTTAATCTTTCTAAAGGCATTCTTTCTGCTTCCATTAACTTTTCGACCATTGCTTCAATATCCATACCCGAAACAATGCCACCTACGCGCATTACCATTATTACTCACCCTTTATTAAACATTTTATACTCTTTCATCGACGAGTAATCCCATATACTCGGCCATAGCTACATATATATCTAGCATTTTTTTTGGCGGAATTTCTCGAATCACTTCATTGGTTGATGGATCGATGATTGTTACGTAATAATCATTTAAGTCCTCATGGTAGACGAACTTCAAGTCCGTTACGACTGGTTCTAAAAATTCATTCACATTATTAACTGCTAATTGTACATCATCTTTATTAATATCATTGCTTTCTTTAGCTTTTTTAATTTGTGGGGCTTGATGTTCGGCTTGACGGCTTTGGGACTCAAAATAATTAGTTGTAGCCACAGTGGTTGTAAATTGATCTACCTTCATTTCAATACAACTCCTTACTCACTCTTCCATTCTACCTATAATATCGGCGACCTTTTGTAAATATAAAGTTATTTGTCCCTAATTTGGATAATTTCATGAAGTGAAGAAAAAAGTTCAGTGGAAATATTTGCTGCTTCACTATTTTGTAATTGAATCGCTTCGTACACTTCTTTTCGATGCACTTCTACCGATTTCGGTGCTTCGATCCCTATTTTTACTTGATCCCCTTCAATAGCAATAATCTTTATTTCAATATCGTCGCCGATTTTAATAGCTTGTTTTCGCTTTCGTGTAAGTACTAGCATTATTTTGCCCCACTTTCAAGTTTATCTTGGGGGATCTTTTCCCGCATCGAATACGTATCATTCTGCAAAATATATTGTTTTCCGTGCCGATTTTTCAAGTTGATAATGAGCGGTGCTTTTAAATTAATTGTACTATCGGAAAAAGGTTCCCGTAACGTTAGCACCGTTAAAACAGCGACATCTTTCTCATCTTTAATCGATAGAGTTTCAATTGCGTGATCGTTCAATTCAATGGAATAAGTTTCGAATAATAAATATGGATTGATAACGAAAAAAGCGAGCTCCGGTGTACGAACCGATTGTAGTAATTGAAACATCACTTGTTCAGCGATATCTAATAGAACGAATTCAGTTTCTTCTTCAAAACCGGGTAATCCTGATTTAAAAGTGATTAGTTTATCTTGTGATACCTCTACTTCTCCTAAATATTTCGTCTGTATAATCAATCAGATTGCATCCTTTCGTCATTAAAGCTCGTCTATACGTACAAGTCGACTACAGATATTTGTAACTCAGGATATTGTGCCATAGAAATATTGACCCCACCACGATAAAAAGTGACCTCTGGTTTCTGTGGTTCAACTTCGATAATTGGTTTACGAGGTTGAACATCGATATCTAAATCGCCTGGTTCATAATTTATTTTTACCGAAAAAGGTGATGGCACATACTTTATGCTGAGTTGCTTCAGTTGTGGATGGCCATTTTCAATAGCTTGTTCAGCGATATAATTGACGTCTTCTTCAATGCGAATTAATTGTGCACCTTGTTCTGCACGCCTAGCCGTCCCTTCTTGTATCGCTCGCATCCCTTCTTGGGCGTGCATTTCATTCAGTCGAAGCGTACTCATTAAATTACGTTCTTCCCAAGCTTGGGTTTGATCGATATTTAATTTTCCCGGTGTCGTATTAATTGTCATTTCCGCTTTCGGTTGTTCAATCGATTGTTTTGCATGATGTTGTTTTATTTCTATATGCGATTGGGTTTGCTCGATTGAAATTTGTCCACGTATTGATTGCATTTCCAGCCTAGGAACTTTCATCGAAGCACACCTCTTTCTCAAGTTCTTTTACTTCACATTAAGGACGTAATTGGGCTAATTAACGAAGAAAATCAACTAAAGATGGTTGAATGATTTTAGATCCTGCCGATAAAGCAGCGCGATGGATAACTTCTTGGGTAAGTAAATTCGTTACTGCTTCTTCAAAGTCGACACCTTCATTCGTCTTCATAATGTCTTCTGCAATAATCGCTTGATGTTCGAGACGGTCTTCGATTAATTCAAGTCGGTTCATTCGGGCACCAAGTTCAGCACGACCTTGAACGATTTTTGTCATACTATCATTTAAATTACCGATACTTGCATCGATATCTGCTTGGTAACCATTTTCTAAAGCATTAATAAAGGAATCTATGTTTTCAAATAATTCCTCTCCGAAAATATCATCTGGATTTAAATTAATTGGAATCGTAATACCTTTTGCGATTTCGACACGGACTTCTTGATTCCGCCCTTCTCCTGCAACAATTTGTCCATCTTGAACTGGAGCTACATCCGTATCGGTCCCGTTAAAAATGTAGCGACCACTTACTTGAGTATTTGCTATATCGACAATTTGATCCCGTAGTTGTCTTACTTCCTTAGCGATACTTTCCCTTTCTGCTTCGGTTAACGTATCATTTGAGGCTTGAACTGCTAACTCTTCCATACGATGCATGACATTCGTCGCTTTGTCTAAGGCATCATCAGCGTGATCCATCCATTTCCAAATTCCAGATGCATTGCGTTTATATTGTTCAATCTCAGTTAATTCAGTGCGATAGTTTATACCACGCATCGCAATGACCGGGTCCTCTGAAGGACGACGAATTTTCTTACCAGTATAAATTTGTGTGAAATATTTATCCATTTCCTTTTGACTAGCAAACAAATTACGAAGTAAATTGTCTTGTAACATCGTTTGTGTAATTCGCATCGTTACTCATTACCTCCCAACGAGACCCATATTATTGATAATTCGATCAAGCATTTCATCTAAAGTTGTCATACTTCTTGCTGCAGCATTGTACGCATGTTGGAACTTGATTAAGTTCGTCATCTCTTCATCGAGGGATACTGCAGAAACTGAACGACGCTGATCATGTACTTGGGCACGTAATATATTGGTGTTTTCAACCATTCGGCTTGCTTCTTGCCCTTCGACACCTAGTTCACCGATTAATTTTGTATAGAAAGAACGTACAGAAGCGCCATCTAACCCTTCTAAACCTTCATCAAATAACTTCGCTAACTCAAGCGCGTTATTGGCATTTTGACTTCCTTCTTCAGGTAAACTAGCTGCAATTAAATTCGGATCATCTAATATTGCTTTATTTACAGTGATATTTTCTGCAGTAAATTCAGCTGAGCCATCGTTAGTAACAAAGAAATCTGGAATGACTCCGTCGTCACTTAAGTTGACACCTTGAGCATGTTGGGCATTAAAAGCTTCTGCAAAGGCGTTCGCCATTTGGTCTAAGTTAGCAAGCATTTCTGGATAATCACCAACTACTTCACCATTGTCATCGATATATCCATAGGTTTCGATTAATGCCTTAAGGCGTCCTGTAGATTCAAGGAGTGATAAATCATTTAAATCGTCATGTCCTTCAACATATATCCCTGTAATTGCACCAGTGTCGGCATCTTCTCCGATAGTTAATTCATTTATTGCATCTTGTATCGAATCGGCATTTTCAATATCGAGTAAAAATACTCCATCACCAATTGAATGACCCCGATCGTCTAATAGTTCAATCGATGCTAACCCATCGGCTATTTCAAGAGAGCCAGGGCTACTACTTGTGTAATGAACTTTAATATTTACAAAATCTGAAAGTTCGTCGATTAAACGATCCCGTTCATCATACAAGTCATTTGGCAACATACCATGGGGCTCAATCTTGACAATTTGCTCATTAATCGCATTAATTTGACGAACTAATGAATTGATTCGTCCGACGTTTACATCGATTTGTTCTTTTAAATCTGTTTGGATTGATTGTAAGCTACGAGAATAATGGTTAAAGGTCTCAGCAAAAGCCAAGGCTCGTTGTGCAACTACGGAACGAGCACCTGGGTTTTGGACATCATCTGTTAAATCCTGTAAAGCTTGCCAAAATTGATCGAGGGTTTTTGACAATCCATTTTCTGACGGTTCATTTAATAGTTCTTCCATTCGACTTAATGCTTCACTACGTTTTTCCCAATAGCTTACCCGACTATTTTCGATACGGTATTGGAAATCGAGAAATTCATCGCGAATTCGTTGTATCGTTCCAATCTCGACACCTGTTCCAAACTGTCCAGGAATTTTCGGCTTGTAAAATGCACGTGGTGGGTACGGAATGGAAGTTTCAAAGTTTACTCGTTGTCTTGAATATCCATCAGTGTTTACGTTCGATATGTTATGCCCTGTTGTATATAAACCTCTTTGTTGAGCAAAGAGGGCTTTTTTTGCAACTTCTAATCCATGAAATGTACTAAATGTCATCGTTATTCCTTCTCCCTTATCCGTTTATACTTTCGAATCGAAAACCGAGCGTTTTCTCGACGTTTGTTGACGTTGCTGAGCATTGTTTCCATAAGAGATTTGTTGAGTTTCTGGTTGAAGCATTTCTAAATTTAACTGGACAAATTGCATCGACTGTTGTAACAATTCGTTATTTAATTGTTCGCTTTCACGAATTTGGACAATTTGTTCAATTAATTTCGTAACTTCATCCTCTAAGTCGGCCTTTTCTATTTGGTTATCTAAGTTTTCTAACAAGCGAGTAATCGTTATGTCTTCAGTCTCTATATTTCGTTCTTTACATAACTGATTAACAAGTTCACTTCGTTTTGATTCAACTTGATTAATTTGTTGAACGAGTTGACGTTCTTTCGTTAATAATTTAACGAGTCCTTCCGTATCAGACTCAGTAATCTTATCAGTTTTTTGCTTACTTATCGAAAGCAATTGTTCGTGAAGTACTGTTAACTTCTCAATCGTTTCGATTACACGTTGAATAGTAATCGTCATTACCTCCTACGAGTTTTTAAAGTTATCGTGACTTCCAAAACTCGAGCAATTTTTGTGCTGTTTTTTCATAATTAATTCTATATTCTCCGGATTGGACAAGCGATTTAATTTCGGAGACTTTCTCGCGACGAACAAGGTGACCTTCATTTCGTTGGAGATTTATAGCTTCATTTGAAATTTTCAACTGATCGTCTTTAGGTTTGTTCGTTTTTTCATTTTTTACCGTCTGTTGGTTTTGACGATATAGTTGAATATATGGATTTGGACCTTGTATTTTCATCGTTCTTTCACCTCACTACTTATTACTTGGAAAAACTTTTACTGTTTCTCCTCTTCACGATTAATCGTGTAATATACTGGCTTTCGTTTCTCTTCTATTTCACCGCGAACTTTTTCGATTTTTTCCTGTAAGGCTAACTCGCGACGCATATCTCGTTTACATTGTTCACAAAGTCGACCTTCAACAATATCGACACCGCAACTTTCACAAGGATATGCTAATTTAGGAAATTGGGATGCCCGTAGTCGATTCGTTTTTAAAAACTTAATAATTAATTCTTCTTCGACTCCTGTAGCTTTTACAATCTCTGGAATTGTAGCTTCTCGATTTTTCTTCTTTGTAATAAAACGATATACTTTTTGAAAGGCTTCTTCTTCCTTATAGTAACAGTCACGACAGATTGTACGGACTGGATCGACAAACACTGCCCCGCAACTTTCACAATTTTTCATTTTCATCGATCGTCAACTCTCCTTATCGTACATAGTTTTACCTATAGTAAATTATAGCACAAATTCTTTTTTAGCCTCGAATTAGTGTATAGGAAAAAACTTGCGGACATCCGTTTTTAAGTAATAAGGAGGCAGCATGACGTATTGTAGTTCCTGTCGTATATATATCATCGACTAAAATTACAGTTTTGTTAGTCTTTTTTTCTAATTTAAACGGATTTTTTCCGAAAATTCGTTGGCGACGTGTTTTTTTGGCTTGCTTTTCATGGTTGATTCGACTTAATAATTGACTAATTTGTCTTTTATCTTTCATTAACGTATTAGCTAATGCTAGAGATTGATTAAAATGTCGCTCTTCTAATCGTTCTTTACTCAATGGAATTGGCACAATAATCGCTTCCTCAAGATAAGGGCGAAAATGATTATAAAACGAGCGCCTTGCGACATTCGTAAACATATATACTAATTCATAGTCGCCACGATATTTCCACTTCGCAACAACTTCTTGCATAAACGAATTATAAGTATAAGTAGAAACGTTTTTTACTAACGGATCTTCACCGTTAAAAAAGTCTTCCCATCGTCTACAATCGTAACAAAGAGGTTGTTTACTTTCACGAAAACATTTCTTGCAAGTTTCACCCTTAATAAGACTAAAGCGTTCTTGGCAACAATCACACACTTTCCTTCCTTCTACCCCGAACAAAAGGGTTTTCCAAGAAAATTCATTCATAATTTCTTCATGGCACCAAAGGCAATGATTCATATATCCACCAACCTCCGATTTTCCTTCCATCTTTTTCCGCGATGGTTCATCGTAACAATTTCTTCAATTGCAAGGACAATCGCCTCTGTTTTACCCTGATGAAAAAAGATTACTTCTCCCTTTGGATCTTCTTTATTTCTACCAGCTCGACCAGCAATCTGAACAAGGGCAGCACGGTCAAACACGACATGGTCCGCCTGCAATACAGCAACATCAACAGAGGGAAACGTTACTCCTCGTTCTAAAATAGTTGTAGTGACAAGAGCGTACAATTTTTTTTGGCGAAATTGTTTTACCTTTTCTTCTCGAAGTGGATCTTCAGCATGAACGAAGGCAACCTCTGAACAACTATCGATATACTTATGAATAAGTAAAAAATCAGATAATTCTTCGACTATTCGTTCTGCTAAAGGAATCGTCGGAACAAAAAGAAGTAATTGACGCTTTGGTATGTGACGATTTATTAACCAACGTTTAACGCTTCTAGGTAATTTATTTTTTTGTAAATATTTTGTAAGTGAATAGTCGGCTACAGAAGAAGGAACTGGTAAAGGATAGCCATGATAACGAAGAGGTATAAAACAGTAGGATAAACGTTTTTGTCTAATTCGTCGCTTTAATTCGTCTCGGGGAGTGGCAGTTAAATAAATAGTTGTGCTGTGTTGCTTTCTTGCTCGACGTGTAACAAAGGGTAGCATCGGATCGGCATGATACGGAAAGGCGTCGATTTCATCTATTATTAGAACATCAAAGGCTTCCTTGAAGCGGAGCAATTGATGTGTCGTTGCAATGATTATTTGAGCATTACTTTCACGATCACGACTTTCACCATATAAAGCTTGAATATCGATGTTTTTAAAAGCCTTTTTCAAGCGAGGTAGCAATTCTCTTACGACATCCGCTCTCGGGGTTGCTATACATAGTCGCATTCCAGATTCTAAGGCTTTTTCGATACTAGGAAACAACAATTCTGTCTTCCCTGCACCGGTTACAGCCCATACGAGTAGCTCTTCCCTTCTATCAATCGCTTTTAACAAACGATCGGAAGCTTCTTGTTGTAATGGAGTTAATGTTCCATGCCACGTACAAGCATTGATATGTTTTGGCCAAGCATAAGAAGGACCGGTCCATTCATATAACGATTCACATGATGATATCTTTCCCATCATTATACATTTTCTGCAATAAAGGTGTTCCTTTCGGCAACGAGCACATGGAAATGTACGTAATAAAGCTGGATCTTTATTATTACAGCGAACACAACGCGATCCAAAAAAGGTTTGTATAATACTTTTTTTACTAGTGAATTTTCGCTTATTTAGTAAAAGTTGAAAGAGGGATTCGTCGAGATGAATTTCGTGGCGTAAAAGAAGCTTTCCAGAATATTTTTTGGCTAAAACTTCAATCTCAGAAGAAGATAAAGGTGAGTTAACTTCTAGTAAACTAGGCGAAGATACCGAAAGCTGAGGGCGCTTCCGGTACTTCTGCTTCAGTTTTGCTTTCATTGAATAAATAAAACGCTTTAGATAGTTCTTTATTGTTTGTACCATGATATTCCAAGAGATCCCTCCCCTAGATGAGTTCCGATTACAGGACCAAAATGACTAATGATTGTTTCAATTTCTGGATACTTTTCTTGAAATTGATCCCGTAAAGAAAGGGCAGAAGTTTCATCATTCGCATGGATAAAAACGACTCGTTTCACTCGTTTTGTCTGTACGTCTTCTTCCAACATCTTCATAATTCGATTTAAGGCGCGCTTCCTCGTACGAACTTTTTCAAAAGGCTCGATAACCCCGTCGACGATATGTAAAATCGGTTTAATATTTAACAGGCTACCTAAAATTGCTTGCGCTCCTGTTAAACGACCACCCCGTTGTAAATGACTTAAGTCATCGACCATAAAATAAGAACGAGTATTCGCTTTCATACGATCTAATTCGTTTAGTATTGTTTCTACATCTGCTCCTTCAGAAATTAGCTCTGCAGTTCGTATAGCCGAAAAACCTTGAGGCATAGCACTTAATTCCGAATCATATGGATACACTTCTAAACGTTCCATCATATTTCCGGCGCTTTTTGCTACTTCATAAGTTCCGCTGAATTTTTTCGAAAGATGAATTGAAATAACTGCGTCATAACCAGCATCCTCCAAAGATTCATATAACTCAATAAAGGCACCAATTGCTGGCTGAGAAGTTGTCGGTAAAGTTTTCGTATGTTTTAGTTTCTCATAAAATTGTTCACTAGTAAGATCGATATCTTCTCGATACGTTTCATCACCGAAGTTTACGCTTAAAGGTACGATATGAATGTTATGTTTTTGTACAAGATCTGTTGGTATGTAAGCAGTACTATCTGTTACGACAGCTATTTTCATAGTTTCACTTCCTTCATTATTCCACTTCTACCCAACCGTTTTTAATTGCCATTACAACGGCTTGGGTACGGTCATTCACTTCCATTTTCTGCAATATATTGCTGACATGGTTTTTAACAGTCTTTTCACTAATTACTAACGTCTCAGCAATCATTCTATTACTTTGACCTTCTGATAACAATTGTAATACTTGACACTCGCGACGTGTTAGTAAATGAAGTGGTTTACGGTATTCAATTTCATGAACACTACTTTTCGAATGTTGATTCTGGACTAATTTACGATACTCTTGTACAAGATTGTGAGTGACTTTCGGATGTAAGTAAGAACCTCCATCATAAACGACACGAATTGCCTCAAGTAATGATTCTGTGTCGATTTCTTTTAACAAATATCCTTGTGCTCCAGACTGTAGGGCATGAGAGACATACGTCTCATCATCATGAATCGACAAAATTATCACTTTCGTCCCAGGATGATTTTCTAACAACTGTTTCGTCGCTTCAATCCCATTAATTTCAGGCATATTAATGTCCATAAGCACAACATCTGGCTTATGCTCCTCTACTAAACGCTCTACGTCCTTTCCATCCCCAGCTTCTGCTACTACTTCAAAAGATGACTCAAAACTTAAAATTCTTTTCACACCCTCGCGAAAGAGCTTGTGGTCATCGATTAAAGCAATTTTTATTTTTTGAGAATTCATCGCTTTCTCCTCCAATTTATTTTCTCTTTGACTTTTTTATTATACGTAAATAATTCATGTTGTTGCAACTTCTTTTTCATAAGGTATTACGACTTTAATCGTAGTTCCTTTATTTATTTCTGAATCAATTTTTAATTCACCATCTAATAGATCGACACGTTCTTTCATTCCTATAATACCATAAGAACCTACTTTTTCACCCTCCTCTGGATTAAAACCGACCCCATCATCTTTAATTACAAGGGAGATTTTATCTTTGTGTATTTCAAGCAAGACCTTAATTAATGACGCATCGGCATGCTTAATCGCATTTTGTAATCCTTCTTGAATTAGACGGAAAAGCGCCACCTCATATTGAGTTGTAAGGCGTTTTTCTTCACCATGCAATGCAAGTTGAATCTCGATATCGTTAAATTTCGAAATCGTTGAAACATGCTTTTTAATCGTTGGAAATAGACCCAAATCATCTAAAGTCATCGGGCGAAGGTCGTAAATAATCCTTCTAACTTCTTGTAACGATTGTTGAATGTTTTTTCGAAATGATTGCATCTCATATAAAGCTTCATCAATATTTTTATTCCGTAATGAAAGCTCGACAATTTCTGAACGCAACAATATGTTGGCTAAACTTTGGGCAGGCCCATCGTGTATTTCCCGGGAAATTCGTTTTCGTTCTTGTTCTTGAGCTTCGATTATTTTTAAGCCAATTTGTTGTTTTTCATGAGCTGATTTTAAATATTCGTTCACTTCTTCAAAATCGTCTTGTAAAAAGGATGCAATCACCGAGACCTTTTGTCCTAAGCTATCCGCATGTTCAATCGTTTTTTCTAGTTGTACGAGACGACGTTCTAAATCATCACGCTTTTGCCGTAACGCTTGTTCTTCTTGCTGTACAATTATGAGCTCAGTCTGTAATGCGTGAGTCTCGTCATACACACGTTTAATTTCATTTTCATTATGTTTTCCAAACTGTTTACTTACTTCAGATAATCGCTTTCGCGAGGCACGTACTTTCTTTTCTAAATAATCACTTTTTTCAATATGTTGTTTAACTAATATTTTTATATGCACTAATTCTTCTTGAATTGACATATATTCTTTTTCAGTTTGTTCACTAATTTCTAATATTTCTTCCTGACTTTGCTCTACAACTTCAGTCATTTTTTTAATGATGTTATCTAACATTTTTTTACTCATTAGAGTTCCCACCATACATTTAATATTTTGTAGAGGTTGCATCTA
>CALGOZ010000003.1 GCA_937960785.1 uncultured Pseudogracilibacillus sp. | reverse complement strand
CTGTCAGGTCCGGAAGGAAGCAGCAGTAAGTGGTCATTCTTGTGTGCCGTAGGGCAACCTAAACCGAGCTATGAACTTAAGTAACGCGTGAAGTTGTTACATCGACGATAGGTGTGCGACTTTACATAAGGATTACACACTTTACTAGGCATAGAGCTTAGTAAAGTTTTTTTATTTTAATCGTTAATTATTCGGAACTTTTTAATATAAATAAATACAAGGGAGAGAAAATTGATGAAATGGTACGTAAAGGAAGATTCCCTGTTAGCTGGTATGACTTTGAAAAATCAGAACCGAGCGGAGTATAACAATATGGCTTTTCATACTGCTATAGACAGGGAAACAGTAATCGAAAATCGAAAGCTCGTAGCAGAAGCAATTGAACAGCCGTTAACATCCTTCGTCTGCGCAGCACAGACTCATAGTGCAAACTTTTATGAAGTAAAAAGCCTAGATAAGGCACGTGGTGCAAAGGATGAACAAACAGCAATTCCCAATACCGATGCTCTTTATACAAAAGAGAAGGGGATCGTCCTATGTGTATTTACCGCCGATTGTGTGCCGGTATTTTTTTATAATAAAAAGGCAGGGATTGTCGGGGTTATTCATTCCGGCTGGAGTGGTACCGTTAAAGAAATTACAAAAAAGACCTTAGAACATATAAAAGAGACAGAGAAGGTCCGAATGGAAGATTTCTTCGTTTATATCGGAAGTGCCCTTAGTAAGGAACGCTTTGAAGTTGATGATGATGTGTATCAATTGTTCGATGCGCTTGGTTACGCAGAACCTTTTATATCTTATTCGAAGTCGATAAATAAATACTATATCGATAATCAGCAAGTAGTGAAGGAACAATGTGTACAGAGTGGAATATTGGAAGAGAATATAACTGTCGATCCGACTTGTACCTACGATAATCCGACGGGTTTTTCTTACCGAGAAAATAAAAAAGCCGGTCGCCACTTAAGTTTTATCGTTCAAAAATAACTTAATAAAGAAATATAAAGTTAAAAAGCGACGTTCATTAAAATGAACGTCGCCTAATGTATACTGTTAAATTCCTAATGCATCGCTTGCCTTTTTCGTAATTTCTTCTAGCAAGTCCGTATTTTCCATTAATTTTTGACCGTAGGATGGTACCATTTCTTTAATTTTTGGCATCCATTCGTCTAAATACTCTGGGAAAGAGCGTTCTAATACTTCTAGCATTACGTGTACTGCTGTAGAAGCTCCTGGTGATGCTCCGAGTAAGGCAGCGACGGTACCGTCTTGGGATGTAATTACTTCCGTACCGAATTGAAGGGTACCTTTTCCGCCTTTTTCTGTATCTTTAATTACTTGTACACGTTGACCGGCTGTTACGATTTCCCAATCTTCTTTCTTTGCATCTGGAATAAATTCACGCAACTCTTCGATTCGCTCATCCTCTGTTAAAAGAAGCTGTTGAATTAAGTAACGGGTTAAGCCCATTTCCTTTAATCCAGCTGCTAGCATCGTTGTGACATTCGATGGTTTTACAGATCCGATTAAATCGAAGTAAGAACCAGACTTTAAAAACTTCGGTGTAAATCCAGCAAATGGTCCAAAAAGCAATTCTTTTTTACCGTCAATATAACGGCTATCTAAGTGAGGAACCGACATTGGTGGAGCCCCTACTTTTGCCTTTCCATATACTTTCGCATGGTGTTTTTCGATTAGTTCTTCGTTGTTACAAACTAAAAATAATCCACTTACTGGGAAGCCACCGATATGTTTTGATTCAGGGATTCCAGTCATTTGTAATAACGGTAAACTACCGCCACCGGCTCCGATAAAGACGAAATCCGCTTCATGATAGCGAATCGCATTCATTGCTTCGTCTTGGATTTTCACTTCCCAATGGCCACCACGGGCTCGGCGAATTCGCTGTACGTTACTGTTATATTTTACATTGACTCCTTCATCTTCTAAATAATTGATTAAGACCCTCGTTAAGGCCCCGAAGTTTACGTCTGTTCCAGAATCGATTTTCGTTGCGGCAATCGGTTCTGTAGACCTACGATTTTCCATAATAAGTGGAATCCACTCTTTCAACACTTCTGGATCTTCAGAGTATTCCATTCCTTTGAATAAAGGATTGTCGACTAATGCTTCGTAACGTTTACGTAAATAAGCGACATCATCGGCACCTTGTACAAAACTAATATGAGGTAAAGGCATGATGAAGTCGTCTGGGTCTTTAATTAACTCCTTTTCAACTAAATACGTCCAAAACTGTTTCGATAATTGGAACTGCTCGTTGACTGAAATAGCCTTTGTCGTGTCGATTGTACCGTCGTCTAATTCCGGGGTATAGTTAAGCTCACATAATGCGGAATGCCCTGTCCCTGCGTTGTTCCACTCATTTGAACTTTCCTCTCCGGCATTGGGCAGCTTTTCATAAATGGTAATATTCCATTCGGGCACTAATTCCTTTAGCAAAACCCCCAATGTAGTACTCATAATACCTGCACCAATTAAAATGACTTCCTTTGGAGACTGCTTGCTGACCATATCTCTCTCTTCCTTTTCATTATATTTAAAGGTTGTGTAAGTTTGAGCAAAGATTGCGAGCAAACTGTTCAACCTTTTAATGATAAAGTATAATCCTTATCTATTGTATCATGGAAATTTTCTTTGATAAAATATTATATAATTGATAAGAAAAAGTCATAACAAACAATAATCATCTATTATCAAAAAGGTGTAAACGATGTTTATTCTATTTTATTGTATGGATTGTCCCTTAATTTATGTGTAAATTTGCCTTCATTATCCGCAAATTTCTAGTAAGAATTGAATGGAAAAGAGCATTAATATTAAGGATATATGTTTAACTTTTCCTATTAAATATTAGTTTGTTCTATTCGTTACTTATGATATGATTTGTAATGGATTATAATAAAGAATGGGATAGGGGATTCTTTGATGCAAACGAAAAACTTTTGGCATAAACTACCGAAGCCCTTTTTCATTTTAGCGCCGATGGAAGATGTGACGGACGTTGTCTTCCGTCATGTGATTGCAGAAGCGGCGCGGCCAGATGTGTTTTTTACCGAGTTTGCTAATACGGTAAGCTATTGTCATCCAGACGGTCGAGATAATGTTCGTGGTCGCTTACTTTTTACCGAGGATGAACAGCCGATCGTTGCTCATATATGGGGTGATGAACCGAAATACTTCCGCAAAATGGCGCACGGAATGAAAGAGATGGGTTTTCAAGGTATTGATATAAATATGGGCTGTCCGGTCCAAAACGTCGCTGCAAAAGGGCGAGGTGCCGGTTTAATTAATCGACCGGACGTAGCAGCAGAAATAATCGAAGCGACGAAGGAAGCTGGCTTACCAGTTAGCGTTAAGACTCGTCTCGGTTATGTCGATGTCGCTGAATGGCGCGATTGGTTAACTCATTTATTTAAACAAGATATCGTTAATTTATCGATTCATTTACGTACACGAAAAGAGATGAGCAAAGTTCCAGCTCATTGGGAACTTATTCCAGATATTAAACAGTTAAGAGATGAAATAGCTCCTGAGACGTTACTTACGATTAATGGAGATATTCCAGATCGGCAAAAAGGCCTTGAACTCGTCGAACAATACGGTGTTGATGGGGTAATGATTGGCCGTGGTGTCTTTACAAATCCCTTTGCCTTTGAGAAAGAGCCTAAAGCACGTACACCAGTTGATTATTTACAATTACTTTTATTGCAATTAGACTTGCATGATTATTATGAGGATAAGTTTGGTCCTCGTCCTTTTAAACCGTTGTTACGTTTCTTCAAAATTTATGTTCGTGACTTTCGCGGAGCAAGCCAACTTCGTCATCAGTTAATGGATACGGAAAATACCGATGAAGTACGAGCTATTGTTAAGCCTGTTATTGCCCAATTAAAAGAGGAAGCAGAACTAGGTTAAAAGTTAAATATAAGTAACTGAAAATGTAGGCGAGGACAAGCTAAGGAAGAAGGTGTTCGGTCATACCGAACGCCTTTACTTATTTCAAGTACATTTTGTCAGTAATTAACTTAGCACAATTTATGTACTAGTTAAAAGTAACATTTGAAAAAGAGTTTTTTAATGAAGTTTTTAAAAAGTATAGGTATTATGAATTAAAGATATATATTTTTTATATAAGTTGAACGGGATTTCTTATTAGTTTATTTAGCAAAAAGGGAGGGCGATACTTATGACTAGGAAAAAAGATGGTCGAGCAGCACAAGCGAGAAAAGGCCAGATTAGGCCAGGTGTGATTATGAATGATATTACGAGTCGGATGGCTCATGTAAAAGAAATCGAACATATTAATGCGATGAATATTTTAACTGCTTTAAATGAGTCAGCAATCGTTGTGATTACAGACCCTCAAGGAGTAATCATTTATGTAAATGATAAATTTTTAGAAATATCGAAATATGAACGCGATGAACTAATCGGTAACAATCATCGAATTTTAAACTCGGGTTATCATTCCCGAGAGTTTTTCAAGGAGATGTGGCGTACGATTGGAACCGGCAACGTCTGGAAAGGGGATATACGAAATAAAGCTAAAGATGGAACGTACTACTGGGTTAATACGACAATTGTTCCCTTTTTAAATGAGCGAGGAAAGCCTTATCAATATATAGCGATTCGCACGGATATAACAGAAAGAATCAAAATTGAAAAAGACTTACAACTAGCATTAGAAAATGACTTCCAAACGACGATTAAGCAATTAAGTAATTTAATTTTTAAAATTGTTCGTCGAGAGGATGGGAAATTTACCTTCGTAATGTCGGAGGGAAAGTTAGCAGGTAGAATAAATTTTACGACAGAGGTCATCGAAGGAAAGACAGTACAACAACTATTTTCGGAAAAAGAAGCGATAAAGATTAATGAGCACTTCTCCGAATCCTACGAAGGAAAACGGGTTAAATTTGAATTAAAACTTGATGACATTTGTTTTTTAGTTCATTTAGCACCTATTTTTAAAAATGGAAATGTAAAAGAAGTGATCGGAACGGCTTTTGATATTACAGATCGAAAGAAAGATGAAGAGAAAATAAAGTATTTAGCCTATCACGATTATTTAACGAACTTACCGAATCGTACGTTTGTTATTGAAACGATTGAACATTTAATTGAAGAAGAATGTTCTTTTACTTTAATGTTTTTAGACTTAGATCGTTTTAAAAATATAAATGATACCTTAGGTCATTCGGTTGGGGATGAACTATTAAAATCTTTCAGCAAGCACTTACAATCGATGATCGATGAAGAAAATATCGTCGCTCGCTTTGGTGGAGATGAATTTTTAATCGTCCTTCCAGAACTAAGTCAAACGAGAGCTGCCTTTTTAGCAAATGAATTAATCGAACAGTTAAGCGGTTTTTATCGAGTAGGAGATATAGAAATTTACATTAGCCCGAGTCTTGGAATTAGTATGTTTCCAAACGATGGTGGTCACGTTGATGAATTGATTCAACATGCTGATATTGCAATGTATGAAGCGAAGGAAATTTCTCAATCTCTCGGGCAAAATACGTTTTACTTTTATCATGCAAAACTAACGGAAGATTTAAACCGAAAAGTGTTATTAGAGACAGAACTTAGAAAAGCTTTAGAACAAGAACAATTTGAATTATATTATCAACCACAAATCCATTCGAAAACGAAAGAAATCGTCGGTGTTGAAGCGTTAATCCGTTGGCACCATCCAGAGCACGGCCTTATCTCACCGTTAGATTTTATCCCTGTGGCAGAAGAAACGGGTCTTATTACACCAATTGGTGAATGGGTGCTAAAAACCGCTGTAGCCCAATTAAAAAATTGGCATGAAGAAGGTTTTTCAAAGCTTACAATGGCCGTAAACGTCTCGATTCGTCAATTTATGTCCTATGGTTTTACCGATGTTGTAAAAAGGACGCTGTGCGAAGAAGGCTTAGAACCTCAATATTTAGAATTAGAAATTACCGAAAGCATGACGATCGATGTAAAGTATGCGGAACAAATTTTACAGCAATTACAGCGAATCGGTGTTAAAGTGAGCATCGATGATTTTGGTTCTGGCTATAGTTCCCTAAATTATTTAAGTAACTTACCGATTAATAAATTAAAAATTGATCGAACCTTTTTCCTCAATGAAAGCAATTCGAATAGAGCAGTTATTAAGGCAATCATCGCTTTAGCGAACAATTTAAGCTTAGAAGTGTTGGCCGAAGGAGTTGAAACAGAAGAGCATGTACGCTTTTTACAAGAACAATCGTGTTATCTTGTACAAGGCTATTACTACTATAAGCCACTTCCAGCCGATGAACTTATAAAAGTTTTATATAAAGAATAAATTGTAACAATTAAAAGTCGTAAGGAGTTAGTATTTACTTACGACTACTTATGATATGGTTCTCCTCGTTGAATTTTAAAGGCGCGGTATAGTTGTTCGAGTAAAATAAGTT
>CALGOZ010000002.1 GCA_937960785.1 uncultured Pseudogracilibacillus sp. | reverse complement strand
GGTGGAGTGCTCTAGTGAGTAAGATGAACTGTTGTTTCGCATTAACTTACTCGGTAAAGCACTCCAATGAGTAAGCTGAAACGTTTTTGTACTTAGACTTACACAGTAAAGCATTACGCTGAGTAAGTTATGAAGACTTTGCTTATTCACTTACTCATTAGAAGCTTCTATCAATTAGGCTTAATCAAATAGCATTGCTGACTTACTCAGCGGAAGATTGCGCCAGGTAAATTTAAATAGACGGTATGCTCAATTTAGCCACGATAAGTAAATTATAATGTTTTACGAGTAACCTTACACGAAGAAAAGAGTGTTAAATTAAGTTTTAAAAGGCACACTCGGCTAGGTAACATAACGAAAGGTATAAAACATTTGTTAAATACAGCAACTGATGTCAGTTTAAAAAAGCAATTTCCCTCAAGTAGGTATCAAAAGAAAGAGACGGTGCTCAGTTTAACTAAACACCGTCATTTTATTTACTAAATAAAGTCGTATCCTCTTTTATGATTAAAATATCGGTTCTTCTTCATTGGCCAACTCAATCATAAAGGGATTGACGAAAAGAAAGATAAGTAACCAAAGAAATAAAAGGATAAGCGTTATATACGATGGGCCTAAGAACATATTTCCTGTCATAATAAAAAAGATTATTAGAACTTGAAGCACTGAGCTCCGTTTACGATAGCGTGCACTATAATATTGATCACTTTCACAATAGGGACATTTTAAAATGACAAAGTTAAATTGCTTCGTAAAGGCCTCTTTCCACGTCCACATATTTTTGCAGTCCGTACAAGTTGGCATACGATACCTCCTCTAATGATTATAATAGATTCAATCCCCTTCCAATCTTTCCATTAATTTTCGTACCTTTGGCTTCGGATCCCAACAGTTAAAAGAATAGTGTGGTTTTGTTTCGTAGCCTAAACGCTTGCAGAAAAATCGATTTTCTTCATTGATTCGTTTAATTGTAAAATTGATACACGTTGAGCACACTTTATATGTTTTACCTTTTTCCATCGGTGCCTCCTACTATTGTTTTATTTAGGCACTTTAAATGATATTGTCGTTTTCTCCATCTGATGCAACCGGTTGATTTTGGTCATACTTAAAATAAGTAACCTATGATATTCGCAGGACAAAAAGAGATAGCGCAAACAATAGAACAATTGAAATCTTTGAAAGCAATTTCTTTTTTATTCAATTGTAGTACTACTTCCTTTTCCTACGAATAAAACTATCTATTCTTCATCGTAAGGTAATGCAAAGCTCGGTTGCTTTTCGCTTGGACTTATAAGTAAATGGCATTTTCGGCCTGGGTCATCCATGTACGTATATTTCCTTAAATATCGTTGTAAATCTTCACGATTTCTAACCTTTTCTTTTCTCAATTCTTGTAATAAACGTTGGATATAGTCATCGGATAACACGAATTGATCGACGGTCACTTTTGTCATTCGTTGACTTCCTTTCTGTTCGATCTTTTTGACAATAATTTTCTATATATATTGTATCTAATTATACTATAAATTTACATGAAGAAATAAATCTTTTCTAATTAAATAAAAACCTCTCAAAGTTAAAATGAAGCCTCGAGAGGTTGGTTTGTTTACAATTTGAAATTACTTCCCTTTCGCTTTCGTAAGCGAGTCATTATATTTTCGATCGTCTCAGCTTTTTCTTTCGTCTTTACTTCGTTTGGAACAATTTTTTTAATTGTACCTTCATCATCTACATGAAGTTCGACCCATAACCCTTCACGTAACGGAATTTCGACTTCATCTATTGAAATGACAAATTCTTCTTCTGTTTTTTCTGCTAGAAATACGGCGTAAGTCGATTCACTAATACGATCGACGACGGCTTCGACAACTCTTTTCATCCGCATCACTCCTCCCTTATTTTACACAGGCTAGTCCTTCTTCCTTTATATCAGCTAAACGTTGGGCACCAATTCCGCTAATTCGTTGTAAATCATCGACAGAATTAAAAGGTCTTGCTTCTACAATTGCTTCTGCTCGTGCGGGCCCGATATGAATAATTTTTTCTAAATCCTTTTGTGATGCATCATTTAAATCGACACAACTTGATGAACTACTCTTTGATGAATTAGTCGAAGAACCTTTCGTACTAGAAAAGGATGGAGAGTTTTTTGCCCGTTCTTTCTTTTTGCTTCCTGCTTCTACTTTCCCTGATCTAGTTGTTTTCACATCGTAGGTGCTTCCATCCGTCGTTACGATAATATTTCCATGACTTTTCGTTGCGTAAAGCTCAATACCTTGCGCTTTAATTCGATCGATAACTGATTGATCAGGATGACCGTATTGGCTACTTTCTCCGACAGAAATGATTGCTACTTTAGGGTTTACCTTTTGTAAAAAAGGCGCCGTAGTCGATGTATCTGAACCATGGTGACCTACTTTTAAAATCTCTGCTTCGATATTTTGACCACTACTAACAATTCTATTTTCTGCTTCTCTTTCCGCATCCCCCGTAAACAAAAAGGAAATTGATCCATACGTAATTTTCATCACGATAGAATCGTTGTTTAAATTCCCCGTTAACTGATGAGGACTTATGATATCGATTGTCATATCGCCGATTTTGTAACGGTCTCCAGCTCGTGGCTCATCGAAACCAATACCATTTTCATCAATCGCCCGTAATACTCGTTCAAAAACTTGCGAGGTTGTCTGATTTCCCGTTAACCAAACTTCTTTCACCACAAAGTTGTTTAACACTTTATCCATTTGTCCTATATGGTCGGCATGTTCATGAGAACCGATTACGATATCAAGTTCCTCAATACCTTGTTGTTGTATGTATGGGACGACTTCATTACCCTGCCAATCACCTGCATCAACTAATATAGCTTGTTCATTCGTTTCAATTAAGGCTGCGTCAGCTTGACCAACATCGATAAAATGGACGCGTAAAGGTGAATAAGTTTTTTGTTTTGTTTGCTTTTTTTCTTTTTTCTTCTTAGGCTTACCTTTCTTTTCCTTTTCTTTTTCTTCTTTTGCTTCTTTTTCTTCTGGGACGCTTTCTGCCTCTTCTTCAATTTCCTTTTCAGCAATTACTTCTTCTACTTCTGCTTCTTTATCCTCGGCAGCTAAATAACCGAGCTCATCGGCAGTAAAGGAGCTAACTAAAAAGACAATAAAGGAGGCAATAATTGTAGTCGTTAATATTTTAAAAACTGGATATTTAAATTTCCGGCTCGGTAAACGAAGCTTGTTAAACAATTGATTAACTCCGTAACCGACTAAACCAACTGATGAAACGATAAACGTCAAAAACGAAAGAAATATTAACAAGGTAAGTACAATATTAATCGTCCATCACTCTCCCCTAACTTATTCATTTTTCTATTCGACCAGCATTACCTAGTACTATAGCATAATTTTCATTTTTATCTGAAAAAAATAAATAAAATAACATTTTCATAAGAGATATTTCGTGTTTTTAATGATATTGAAGTAATAGAAGTCAATTTTTACTTCTTGTTAGTGCATTCATTTAATTACAAAGGTTTAACAACTTTATTAAATCCTTGTAATAGTATCGTCTCTATCAATTATACATCTTATAATAGTGTTAAGGTCAGCAATTTTTGTTTGACGAAAGGTTGATTGAAAATGAAGAGGTATGCGTATTTCGACAATGCAAAACTACTGTTAATTTTCCTTGTCGTTTTTGGTCATGCTATTCAACCTTTTACGACCGAAGCAGAAAGTATTAGCACGTTATATACTTGGATGTATACGTTCCATATGCCGGCTTTTATCTTTTTAGCTGGCTTTTTCGCTAAAGGTTCGGGTAATTTACAATATATTTCTAAGCTTGCAAAACAGCTCCTTGTACCTTACCTTATATTCCAAGTTTTATATACGGGTTATTACTTTTTAATTGGAAAGGAAAACTGGTTGACCAATCATATATTTTATCCCCACTGGTCGCTTTGGTTTTTAATGAGTTTATTTTGTTGGCATATGTTGCTCATTATTTACCGCCATCTCACTTTTGCAATTGGAATTCCGCTTGCATTAGGCATTGGTATTGTCGTTGGTTATTTCGATCAAATTCAACATACGTTTAGCTTGTCGCGTACTTTTGTATTTTTTCCGTTTTTCTTACTTGGCTATCACGTGACGAAAGAACATATCCAATGGTTAAAGCGTCGAACGATAAAGGCTATTGCGCTTTTGATTTTAATTACGGTTGCAATTGCCATTTACTATTTGCCAGATATTAATTCTGGTTGGCTTTTAGCTTCAAAATCTTATAGTACGCTTGGCGTCGATTATTTCGGTGGAATTGCTCGATTAGCCGTTTACGGTACGTCTATATTAATGGCAGCGTCTGTTTTAGCTTGGGTGCCTGAAAGACGTATTTCGATTACTCACTTAGGAGAGCGAACGTTATATGTCTATTTATTACACGGCTTCTTTATCCAATACTTCCGTGAAATGGAGCTGTTTTTTGTTAAAGATATTTTCGGACTGATTGGAATTGCTTTTGTATCTGCTATGATTGTTTACTTATTATCGAGTCGGGTTGTGATGACTATTGCCCAACCTTTCATCGAGATTAGCACTTCACGATTTCAACAGTTATTGCAACATTTCCGTCGCTTGTTAAACGTATAGTGTTCAACATATCTCCTGTTTATATAAAGGGTTACAATAACCCAACGTATGCTTCTGAGAAAAAGTAACGCTTTTCCTCAGAAGCATTTTTTATCTTATTAAGTACAAATTGTAAACCTTATATATTTTCGAGTTGACATTATTGTGGGAAATGCTAAAATATAGTCATTAAATCGTTAACCTTATTAAAATGTAGTTAACAAAAGGGGGATTCGATGAAAAGACAAAGTCCAATTTTTAAACTAACGATCGGAGCGATGTTTATTGCGCTAACAGCTATTGGAGCCAACATCACATCGATCATACCTTTTCTCGTAATTGGTGGTGTACCAATTACATTACAAACATTTTTTGCAATATTAGCTGGATTAGTATTAGGTAGTCGTCTAGGGGCTTTTACAATGTTTGCTTACATGTTGCTCGGTTTAGCCGGGGTGCCGGTTTTTGCAAAATTTACCGGTGGGCTTGCGACGGTTTTATCGCCTACCTTTGGCTTTATTCTCTCTTTTATTTTAGTTGCTTATATTGCTGGAAAAATAAGAGAAAAATATAGTCATTATGTTGCCTATATAATCGCATCTTTAGTCGCTTTAGTAGTCAATTATTTAATCGGTACGAACTGGATGTATGTTGCTTATCAGTTTTGGTTTGAGGCGCCGCCTGAATTATCTTATTCGCTCGTTTGGTTATGGATGGTTGCACCTTTACCGAAAGATATTGTTTTATCCTTTTTAGCTGCAACCTTAGCTTACCGTCTTGCCTCTTATAATTTAATGATTTTCGACCAAAGGAAAATAGCCTCATAAATTATAAAAAACGGATGCAATGCTTTTTTAACATAAAAAGCTACTTGCATCCGTTCTTAATTATATTAATTTATTTTCCATAAGCGATATAAGGATACATTTTTTGCACTAGTTCTCCGCCAGAAATAGGTCCAACAATATGTTCTTGTACGATGCCTCTTTCATCGATTATAATCGTTTCAGGCTGTCCGACGACACCATATTTTTCTGAAACTGCCATATCGTAATCGAAAATGAATAATCTTTCACCGTATTCTTCGCCATGGCGTTCAATATATTGATTTAATACCCGTTGTGACTCGGCACGAACAACGGTAAAGACTTGAATCTCATCTCCGTATTCCTTTTCAAATTCAATTAAGCTCGGGGATTGTTCGTGACATGATTCACACCATGTAGCGAAAAAGTTAAGCACGACTGGTTTACCCCGATAGTCTTCTAATTCATGAACGACCTCGTCCTGATCTTCTAAGGCGAAATTATAGGCTTCATCACCAACTTTTACAACTTCATTTTTGTTTTTAATATTTATTACTAATACCGCAATAATCGCAATAACGAAAAGTAATGTTACGATTTGTGTAATCCGAACTTTGGTCATAAGCGTCTCCTCACCTTCGCTTATTTATTTTCCTCTTCTAGTTGTTGTAATAATTTCAGTTCTTTAATTGCTTCCTTTTGGCGACGACCGATAAAAAAGATATATCCTGCAATAAGTAACCAGACGATTGTATAAGCAGCGAATAAGTATGTCATTTTACATCCTCCTATTTCATCATTTGTTCGTGTTTTTTCGTTCTTAACTTATTTACCTTTACCCGTAATCGTTCGACATATAGCCCTTGCTGAAGCAATGAGAAAAATAATAACGTAAACGTTAAAACCGTCACGATTAACGTGAAAGACATCGTCGGGTCGAGTGCACCACCGGAACTGTTTTTCATCACTTGTGGATGGAGTTGTGAGCCCCACCATTGAATCGACATGTACACAATTGGCACGTTAATAAAACTAATAATTCCAAAGACAGAGGTTAAGCGTGCCTTTCGTTGCCATTCCATCGTTAATTGACGAAGGACAAGATAAGCAATATACATAAAAAACAAAATTAATGTCGTCGTTAATCTAGGCTCCCATACCCACCATGTGTTCCAGGCTGAGCGAGCCCATATTGGTCCGGTAATTAATACGATTGCAGTAAAAATCACACCTATTTCAGCACTTATTCCTGCAATAATATCGTACGTGCGCTTCTTCCTAATTAAATAAAGAACACTAAAAATAAAGACGATAAAAAAGGCGAAAAATGCATTCCAAGCAGAAGCGACGTGAAAGTAAAATATTTTTTGTACTGGACCCATAATTCGTTCAATTTTCGACCAAATAAAAATTAAATATAAAGAGATGATCATTGCAATAACTGTAAGGGCTACCGTTATGTAATGAAATGTTGAAGGGGTTAGCTTTTTCCTTCGTATTCGATTGTCGCTCATCATTCAAACCTCCAATACATATTCAAATAATATAAAACTTATAACGAAAAATAGTACGTCATATACAGTGATTAATTGAATCCAACTTAAGGCCTCACGAAACGTCTCATGCTCAATTAATAAAATTCTCGTCGCTTGAACAGCGCCTATCACTACTGGCGTTACAAGGGGGAAGAGTAATACCGGTAGTAGCGTTTCACTGCTTTTAATATGGGAAGAGACAGCCGCAAGCATCGTACCGACAACGATAAAACCGAACGTACCTAAAAATAATACGAGTATAAAGGCTGCAATATTTCGATAACCAATTAGATGGAAGTCAAATAAAATAAATAAAATAGGAATCGCTATAAGTTGAGTTATAAGTACGAAAATAAAGTTCGCAATCACTTTTCCGAGATAAATACTCGCTGGATCAATCGGTGCAACGATAAAACCGGCGAGTCGATCTTCTTCCTTCTCCAAGGCGAAGGAGCTATTAAGGCCGATAATGCCCGAAAAGATAGTAATAACCCAAATCATTCCCGGAATTAAGGCGCGAACTGCAGCATTTGCTGGATCAAAAGCAAAACTAAAAATTACAATGACTAAACCAGAAAAAATAAGCATCGTCATCATGTTTTGTTTTGTTTTCCATTCTAAGTACAAATCTTTATAAGCGATCGCTATAGCGGGCTTTAGTAAATGTGTCATCATTGTAGCTCACCACTATACAATTGTTTCACCCAAGCGACAGAACGATCTTGTAAGCTTTCATCGGCAATAATTTTACCCTTGTCTAGTAAAACGACTCGATTACAAACGTCGGTAATATGTTCGAAATCATGAGTGACAATTACCATCGTCGTATCGCTTTGACGTAGTTGCTCGAGCAATTTATTTAACATTTGAATTGCTTGTTGGTCCAAGCCAGTATATGGTTCGTCGAGTAGTAAAGTAGTAGGCTTATGTAAAAGAGTTCGAGCAATTGCTAACCGTTGTAACATCCCCCGAGAGAACGTATGAACTGGTTCATTTTGAAAAAAGGATAATCCCACCGCTTCAATCAGTTGGTCAATTCGGGATTCAGGATGTTCAAGATTATACAACTTAGCGAAAAATCTTAAGTTTTCCCTCGGCGATAACGCTTCGTATAAAAAACTCTTATGACCTAAATAGCCAATTTGTTGTTGACGTTCGAAATCATCGGTTTTAAAAGGAGTTCCATGTAAATAAACTTCTCCCTGAGAGGGCTTTAATAAGCCGGCGACAATTTTTAACCAAGTGCTTTTACCTGCTCCATTTGGACCGAGCAAGGCGACCGACTCTCCCTGATTAATGTTCAAATTGACACCGCGAAGAATGTAACGATCGCCTAATACTTTTACAATGTTCGTTGTCTCAATCATTAGCACCAACTCTTTCTAGTCCTTGTTTCTATAGTTGAGGATTACTTTTTTGCTCGAGTTTAAAACATAACTGTTCCCTCGTAATGAATTTAAGATGCCTTTTTTGTAAAAAATGGTCGAAACGTAATATATCCTACAAGAATAAGTAATAAAGCACTTACGACATAGGCCAAGACAATCCCTTCCTCTCGTTACCTAACTAAATTAGCTTTGCTCAGTTCATTAGAGCTTATTCGATTATTCAACATCTTCAGGCGGTGCTACTTTTGCCCGTTGAACGGACTTACGAATATAGAGTAATACACCGATTGTCGCAACGACCAAGGCTACAATAGGGGTTACCCAAGCTAATAAGCTAAATCCCGAAGTTTCTGGTGCGGCTAAAATTGATTCTCCATATACACCGACGAAATAATCTTTAATCTCTTCTTTCGTATAACCTTCGTTCATAAGCTCTAAAATTTCACCTTTAAACCGGTCGTTTAATTCCGCCCCGGCGGTATTACATTCGGGACAGACGAACATCGAAGCAATTTCTTTATATTCTGGTGAATTTTCATCGTAAGTTTGTTGTGCATAGGCAAGGGATGGAATGAAAAGTAATACGATGAAAAAAGATAGTATCAGACGTTTACGCACGATTAATACACCTTCCTTTGAGCCCCTTTGTATGGTGGAACGACCGGCGCATAACGCCCACCCCAAACAGCAAATAACGTTCCGATTAAAATAACAACACTTCCGACCCAAATCCATTTAACAAGGGGATTGATTTTTACTTGTAATGTTGCCCGACGATCTTCTTCCCAACCGTTTAAGACGACATACAAGTCTTCTTTCAATGTACTACGAATCGCAACGTCCGTCGATGGTTCTTCCCAGTTCGGGTAAATCGCTCGTACCGGTTGAATATAGCCGACATGCTTACCATTTTTCTCAACGGCAATATTTGCATAAACGGTTTTCTTTCGACCTTCTAAATCGAAATCTAACTCTTCGTAAATTAATTCGTAATTACCTATTTTTAACGATTCGCCTTCTTTTAATGTAACTAGTTTTTCTACATCGAAATTTTGTCCGACGATTCCAAAGGCGATGATTGCAATTCCGATATGAACGATATATCCACCATGTCGACGGCGACTACGGATGAACATACGACCAAAGGCAATCGGTGCAGCTTCCCCAGTCGCCTTCATACGAGCGCGGGTGCTTTTAATAAATTCAACTATATGCGTCAAAATAAGGAAACTTACTACAGCAATTGCAATAATTGCATACGCCTCACGAATACCGAAGACGATTAATAAAATGGCAATCGTTACACTTATAGCCGCTGGCAACATAAAGTTTTTCCATAAGTCTTTGACCGTCGAACCTTGCCAAGAAATTGCTGGACAAATGGCAATAAGCAGTAAAAGCCCCAACATAATCGGCGACATTACTGTGTTGAAAAACGGTACTCCAACTGTTACTTTCTGTCCTGTGAAAGCTTCGCTTATCAGCGGGAAAATCGTCCCCCAAAACACCGCAAAAGTTCCACCGACTAAAATTAAGTTATTTAATAAGAAAGAACTTTCCTTTGAGATAAAAGATTCAATTTGCCCAGATTGTTGTTGAATTAATTGATAACGATTAATTAATATTAAAATTGCACAAACAACCATAAAAGCCATAAACACTAAGAAGTAGGTTCCTAAGTTTGTTTCGGCAAAAGCGTGTACCGATGTTAAAACACCACTTCGTACTAAGAATGTTCCGAAGATCGCTAAACCATAAGCAATAATAATCAAGCTATAATTCCAAGCCTTTAGCATATTTTTGCGTTCTTGGATAATAATTGAATGTAAATAAGCTGTTAATATGAGCCAAGGCATAAAGGAGGCGTTCTCTACCGGGTCCCAAGCCCAGTAACCACCCCAACCTAATTCATTATAAGCCCAATAACCTCCGATTACATTTCCGAAAGTTAAAAAGAGCCAAGCAAAAAGTGTAAACCGTCGTGTTGCTTGTACCCAAAAGGCATCGGAATTTTTTAAAATTAACGATGCAATCGCAAAGGCAAAAGGCACCGTGATTCCGACATAACCTAAATAAATGAGAACTGGGTGAATAATCATCCCAGGGTCTTGTAACATCGGGTTTAAGCCTCTACCTTCAGTAGGCACCTCTGCCAATACATTAAATGGTTTTGTAACAAAGCTTAATAAAAAGGTAAAGAATATCATGTTAATTGTCATTACGACAAGCACATAAGGTGTCATCGGATTTTTCTGCATTTTTTTAGAAAACATTACTAAAACAGCATATAACGTTAATAAAAAGGTCCATAACAAGATAGAACCTGCATTACCTGCCCAGAGTGCTGTTAATTTATAAATAAGAGGCAAGTCTGTACTCGTAACCATAGCGACGAACTCAAATTTAAACTGACTCGTCGCTAAGGCAGTTAACATAATTGCAACAGCAATCGCTGTCAATAGGAAAACACTAAAGGTCGCTCCTTTTCCACTGTCGATAAAACGTTGATTTTGTTTTTTAATACCAATTATTAAAGCAATTAATGCATAAAGTGATAAGGCAAACGATGCATATATCGTTACATTACCTATTACATCCATTTGTATCCACCCTTTTTTGTCTGACTTCAACAATTTTCAATAATAATTTAAATTATTATATTAGCTTATTTCCCCATTTTACGGTGGATTTCAGGATCGTAATCTTTCGGATCCATTCCTTCATAAGTTGATGGACAACGCGTTTGTACTTTTTCTGCTTCAAAAATTCCGTCATCGTTTATATAACCATGAACAATGATATACACTTCATCGGTAAAGTTGTCCGGTTCTACTCCGTTATAATGGACTGGCAAAATTGAGCCTTCTTCATCTTCTAATTCGAAGTTAAGCTGCACTTCGTCCGGATACCATTCAATCGAGCCGTCGACGAGTAACCCTTCTGTCGTAATATACGTGTCTGTTAGTTCTTCGAGGTTATCGTTTAAATAGGAAATCGTCACTTCATTACCACTTACTGTCGGTGTAACGATAATTAACATTAGTAACACACTTAATAAAACGACACTGCTTCCGACAATCACTTTTACGTTTTTCTTCATAAGTGAATCACCCCAGCAAAATATTTTTAAGTACTATATATAATTTTTTTCTATATAAGTTTTATGAATCTTGTTTTTTCCTACGGTTAAATATAATAAGAATAATAAGTATCGCAATAATTACAGTAGCTAAAACGATCATAACGATATTTTCCACCGTGAAGAAGCCAGTATCTTCCTCTTGTTCTTTCATTTGTTCACTAGCTTCAGCTAGTCTTTCTGCTTGTTCTGTTAACGATTCAATCGCTTCTAGAGTCGTTACGTAATCTGGTTTTTCATATTGAATGGTCAAATTAAACTCGGTATTAGCTTCAACTTCTCCGATATCTACTTTATGTACTTTAAGACCGAACTGATCAGTAGATTCAATTTCTCCTAAGTCACTTTCAATTTCGAACGTTTCGGCATTAAAGGGTTCAAAAACTAATAGATCCATAAGATCGGCATCTCGTTCCATCTTATAAGGTAAATAAATTGTATAAGTTTGCTCTTCTTCTTTAATCTTTATAAAATACTCCACGAGAAAGTCATAGGTTTCACCTTTTTTTAAAGGCTGTTCTAATTGCCAAACTACTTCTTTTGTCGCTTCATCTACTTCTGCTTCAATATCTACTATTTTCTCATCTACTGTATCGCCTACTAAAGTTAAGTGAAAGTCCCCATCTATCCCCACAAACGGTATTCTTACTTCTTCTAAAGGTGTATCAACATCATTTCGTAACGTGCCATACAAACCGATAAAAACAGATGGAACATCCTCCCACTCTTCAGGGTTTTTATATTGTGGCATAATATAGATTGATAAGTTTTCATACGGTGCATCTAGTTGCACCTCGGCATGAGCTTCATTTGGGCTATTTACTCCAACTAATAAAAGTAAGGTTATTGCTATTGATAAGAAGATAATTTGATGTGTTTTATTCTTCAACTAATTTCACCCCAATGGTATAGATAAAAATTACCTCACACTTTATAATCTTTATTATTTTATAATCAAAAGTCTTCACTTTTATCTTATCATTTTACAGTCGATATTCCCTTTTGAAAATTGAAGTTTTTGTGAAAAACGAGGCTAAATGAACGAATGTCATCATTTAGACATACATTTGTGAATGGTTATTCATTTTTGCTTAGTTTCTTTGTCGCTTTCTCAGTTATAATGAAGATGAAACGGTAATTTATTATTTAAAATAATTATCACTAGCTAATTTGTATTACATAAATTAATAGACAACTTTTCGTCTATGGATAGTCTTTATGACTATTTAAAGGGGAAACCCTACATAGAACAAAACAACTAGATTAAAAACAGGAGGGATTTCGTTGAAGAAGTATTTGAAACTCGCAATCTTTTTAGTTGTACTGCCCCTTGTACTTGTCGCTTGCGGAACTGCTGATGAAGATGCCACTACGGACACTGAACCAGTAGACGAAGCAGACGATGAGTACGCGGACTTAATTGCTAAGTTCGACCCGTTGGGAGACGTTCCAGTTCCTGAGGACAACCCAATGGACGAAGACGTGATCGAATTAGGTAAGACACTTTTCTTCGATCCACGTTTATCCGGTAATGATGAGTTAAGCTGTGCTTCTTGTCACGTACCGGCTTTAGGATGGAGTGACGGGAAACCGTTATTCGAAGGTTTTGAAGGAGTGGAGGGACCTCGTCGTACACCTACCATTATTAACTCAGCGTATTACGATGAGTTATTCTGGGATGGACGAGCTGACTCTCTCGAAGAACAGGCGAAAGGACCAATTAGTTCACCAATCGAAATGAACATGAACCTCGATGAACTAGCTGACAAGTTAGCTGCAATCGATGGTTACCCAGAAATGTTCGAAGAAGCTTTCGGTGAAGAAATCACACTGGACAACATCGTGAAGGCTATCGCTGCGTTCGAACGTACTATCGTTATTGACGATACTCCTTTCGATCGCTTCTTAGCTGGCGATTACGACGCATTAACTGAAGAAGAAATTCTCGGTATGAAAGTTTTCGCGAACGAAGGACAATGTATCACTTGTCACAACGGTCCAAACTTAACTGACCAGCAGTACCATAACGTCGGTCTCGATTCTGATGACGAGGGACGTATGGAGCATACTGGTGACGAAGAAGACGACGGTGCTTTCCGTACTGCAGGATTATATGGAATTGCACACCATGCGCCATATATGCATGATGGAAGCTTAGAAACATTAGAAGACGTCGTTGACTTCTACGACCGTGGAGGAGATGGACATCCGAACACTAGCCCATTAATTACTGAACTAAACTTAACTGATGAACAAAAGTCTGCATTAGTTGCATTCTTAAAGGCGTTATCTGGAGATGAAAGTCCAAGCGTCGAAGTACCAGACTTACCTGATTACGACGAAGAAGAATAATCAACTAGTTTAAGATGTCGCACATCAAGTAATGAATTAGATTAAAGATCTTGTTCACCCTTATGAAGGAGCAGTTTTTGAAATATTCGAAAACTGCTCTATTATTTTTAATTGTTATTTTCGGATTTTTCCCACAAACTAGAATAAAGGGGGTTATGACATTGCGTCCGAAACTAATCCAATTAACTATAATTGTTTTATGCACTATTTTACTTGTAAGCTGTCAAGCCGATACGACAATTAGTAATGATATTAATGATGTACTTGTTGATGAAGCATATATTGAAGAGCTGATTGAAAAATTTTCGCCTCTTGGGGACGTACCTATTCCAGAGGATAACGAATTAACTGAAGAAGCTGTTGAACTCGGGAAAAAGTTGTTTTTCGACCCTCGTCTTTCCGGTAATGATGAGCTAAGTTGTGCTTCTTGTCACGTACCGACATTAGGTTGGAGTGACGGTAAACCGTTATTCGAAGGTTTCGAAGGTGCACAAGGGCCACGTCGAACACCGACGATTATTAATGCAGCTTATCATAAGTCGCTCTTTTGGGACGGACGAGCAGATTCCTTAGAAGAACAAGCTCTAGGACCAATTAGTTCGCCAATTGAAATGAATATGAATCTTGATAAGTTAGCTGATAAACTATCAAAAATTGATGGTTATACAGAGTTGTTTTACGATGTTTATGGCGAAGATATTACGATTGATAACATAGCCAAAGCCTTAGCATCCTTTCAACGAACAATCGTGACGACTAATACTCGTTTCGATCAATTTTTGGCTGGTGATTACGATGCGCTAACCGAGGAAGAAATCTTAGGAATGGATTTGTTCGCAAATAAAGCTCGTTGTATCGCATGTCATAACGGACCTCATTTAACGGACAATCGTTTTCATAACGTTGGAATTGAATCGGATGATATCGGTTTAAAAGAATTTACAGGCCGAAATGCCGATGACGGTGCCTTTAGAACCCCTGGATTATACGGTATTACCCAACACCCTCCTTATATGCATGATGGAAGTTTGGAGACGATTGAAGATGTCGTTGAGTTTTACAATCGAGGCGGAGACGATCATATAAATAAAAGCGCTATGATAAAAGAACTCAATTTAACAGAGAAAGAAAAGAAAGCCTTAGTTGCCTTTCTTCATACATTAGAAGATCGCTCTTTAGAAGAAATTGAAATGCCAGACTTACCGGATTTTGAGTAGCAACCCATGGGCTTGAAATCACTAACAACATTTAGATAAAGTGACTTATAAATGGATGAACTAAAGTTTTCTATAGAGTATAGGGACAATAGTCCATCCTTCTTTTATTTAAAAACTTTTATGTTTATGATACATCTTAAATATGTCATTACTTTTGAGTATGTAAAAAGGATCTTTTTTATTCACTTACTC
>CALGOZ010000001.1 GCA_937960785.1 uncultured Pseudogracilibacillus sp. | reverse complement strand
GGCTTTTCTAGGTAAACCTACTCGCTGGAAGCTCGCACTGTGTAAGTTAGAGGTCATTTTTGCTTAGACTTACTCGCTGGGGCCCTCCACTATGTAACTTAGTGATTAAAATTATGTCAAGCTACTTGTTAGAGTTATCCACTGTGTAAGTTGTACAGCATTTTTTTGTAAACTAACACGATGGAATACTCCTTTATGTAAGTTAAGTGCAATTTGGGCATAAACTTGCACGCTGATCTCTCCACTATATAAGTTATCGCATTTTAGCGTATGTAGATAGTTGCAAAAAACCTCCAATAGTAAATTAAAAGCATTATTTAAAAATTATTCGATTAAGCAAGACTCCGCAAAAGGTAAAGCAGTTGTTCCATAAATCAACTACATCGACTAGAGAAAAAATTCATTTAAATTAATATACAATTAAAACAATGACCTAGGTTTAACAACGAACTACTACCTTAAATATAAGGACTTAAAATCATAAATTAAAACTATATCTAAATCTACTCCTCTCTTAATTTAGTAATTAAGCTACTTTCTACTTCTTCATAAATACAAACATATGGTCGGTTTTTAAGAAACGTGTTATAATTTAACACGGTAGATTACTTAGTTTTTCGTAAGGGAGCTTATACTTCAATGACTCAATCCATCTCATTTATCCATGCGGCTGACCTTCATCTTGACAGTCCTTTTAAAGGTATTTCATCTATTCCTGATTCCCTTTTCCAAACGGTACGTGAAAGCACCTTTCAGGCGTTCAATAGGTTAATTCATTATGCGATTGAAAAGGAAGTAGATTTTGTATTGCTTGTCGGAGATCTATTTGATGAAGATAATCAAAGTTTAAAGGCGCAACTTCACGTCCGAGATCAGTTCAAAAAATTACAG
Source organism: uncultured Pseudogracilibacillus sp. (assembly GCA_937960785.1). GTDB lineage: Bacteria > Bacillota > Bacilli > Bacillales > Amphibacillaceae > Pseudogracilibacillus. Next base: position 5,579 of record CALGOZ010000001.1, on the reverse strand, counting down.
AGCCACGGTATCGATGTGTTTTTATCTTATGGTAATCACGACTATATTAAAGGTAATAAGTATCCGATTACGTATCCAGAAAATGTACATATATTTCCCGATGAGGAAGTGACGTATTTTCCCTATAAGAGGAATGGCGAAATAATTTCACATATTTATGGTTTTAGTTATGTCGAAAGGCAAGTGAAAGAAAACAAGGCAAAACAGTTTAAAATCTCTGATCGAACGGTGCCTTTTCATATTGCAACTTTGCACGGTACATTACATGGAAGTCAAGGACATGATCCGTATGCGCCTTTTCAGTTAGAAGACTTGCTAAAGGAGTCTTTCGATTATTGGGCTCTCGGTCATATTCACAAACGTCAGGAAATTTCCACTACTCCTCCGATTATTTATCCTGGCAATATTCAAGGTAGACATCGGAAAGAAACGGGAGATAAAGGTTGTTATTACGTAACGATAAGTCCAGCACAAACGACTTATCAATTTTTACCATTACAGGAAGTAATGTTTATCGAGTTAAAAATCGACCTTCGAAACTGTGAGTCGATTACAGATATAGAAACAGTTATTGACGAAAAAGTAAGTGAACTAAAAGGAACGAAACAATTACTATTTATCGAATTTGAATGTACTCAAAAACAATATGAAAGTCTCGATTTAACGAAACGTTTAGGACAATTAATAGAAGTGTTAAATACACGGTTTATAGCGGAAGCTCCATGGCAATATATTTATCGTTATCATTGTACGATTGAAGCGGAAGAACAGTTTCAAGTTGATTCCTTGTTATTAAAAGAATTGAAACATGTGTCTACAGCTCTTTCTGTCGAAGAAGTGCTTAAAGATTTATACACTCATCCACTGGCAAAAAGTTTAAATAAAAATGTATCGAAAACTAAATTAATTACCGAAGCCCTTAACTTAATTCAAAAAGAACTATACGATGAAAAGAGGTGATTTACATTGGAATTTATTCGGGCACAAATTTTTGGTTTTGGAAAATGGATCGATGAAACGATTCGCTTCAATTCTCATCCTTTTATATGCCTTTATGGAAAAAATGAGGCGGGAAAATCGACGCTACAGCAGTTTTTTCTATATATGTTGTTCGGAATGCCACCTCGGGAACGAAATCGTTATAAACCGAAGCAAAGTAATAAAATCGGAGGTACATTGACCGTACAGTTTCCCGAGGTAGGCGAAGTGACAATCGAGCGAATCGATGGGGATTTTCGTCTTTATTTTCCTGATGGAAAAATTACTGAAGACGAAGTAGAACTTGCAAGATTATTAAAGGAATTACCGCAAGATTCTTTTATGGCAATTTATGCTTTTTCTTCTCTCGATTTATTCGAATTACATCAAATTAAGCGGGAGCAATTGAGTGATTTATTGTTTAGTGTAAGTGTCACCGGCTCGTCGGCAGTATACAATACCGAACGAAAAATCGAACGCCAATTAAATCGCTTATTTAAACGAACCGGACGTAAACCATTACTGAATAAGAAGCTGAAAGAAGTTTCTCAACTTGAACAAAAATTACACAAACTTCAACAGGAACAAAGCTCTTATCGTGATAAAGTTGAGCAAAAAGAACAATTAACGACCCAGTTAGAAGAAACACAAAAAGCAATTATATCGACAAAAGAAAAATTAACGTTTCATGAAAAGTTGTTACAGTTTACTCCACAAATACGTAGCTTTTTTAAAAAGGAAACCGAACGTACACAATTATTGGAAAAAGATTTAACTTTTCCGGAAAAGGGGGTTGAACGTTTTGAGCAAATAAAACAACAACTCGTCCCAATTCAGGCAGAAAAGAAAAGCTTACTAGAGCGGGTGAACGAATACGATAGATTACTTAAAGAGCGAAAAGACCGCCAGCTACTGAGAGAGGAAGAGGAGCAATTCAAGCAATTGCTTCATCAATTAGAAGCAAGTGAACAAAAAGCGACGAAACTAAAAGAACTCGATGAGGAAAAACTTCAATTACAATCGCAACTCGAGACACTTTTAGCGAAACTATCTTTAGATGATTTTGAAGCATCGTCCTTACAAGTCCCTTTTCATGCAAAAACGACGTGGCAACAATTGATTGACGAAAGGGGACAATTAGAAAATGAGCGGGCCCGGTTACAAGAAGAACAGTTAGTCATTTCTCGTAAATTATCTAACTTAGAAAAAAAGTACGAACAGAAACGAAAGAATACGCTCCCTAAAGAAAAAATTGAACAAATCGAAAAAAATGTACAAGAAAGGGAGCGACGTTTGGAGAAGGCTTCTTCGTATGAAACAATTTTAACTTGGGAGCAAGGTCGTAAGCAGAGGACAGAACGATGGAGCATATTTTCCTTTATTTTAATTATTGTTTTTCTCGGACTTAGTATTGTAGAAAAGACGTTTGCTTATTATTTAGCTAGTAGTCTTTTTTTCATATTGTTTTTCACTCAATTATTTGAAAATAAAAAAGTAAAGAAAAAAATCGCCTCCTTATCGAAACAAATTGAAGATAACGCTAAGTACAACATAAACCTAGAACAATTACAGAATGAACTTAGATTGCATAAGGAACGTTTCGACGAACTATTAGCAATCGAACAATCATTAAAGGAAGTGCAAATCGAGCGATTACAACTAGAGGAGAAAATAGAACATTTACAATTAAAAGAACAAAATTGGGAGCAGAAAGTTGCCCAAGAACGTGACTTATATCCGTTTCTCAAGCAAATTGATGTACTTTATTGGGTTGAATTATTTTACGAGCTTGAAAAGGTGCAAAAGTTAGATCAATCTATAAGTCGGATTAATGAAGCAAAAGAACAGCTAGAAGTGGAAATTACTGCATTCAAACAAAATAAGGCCGATTTTTTTACTGAATTAAGGAAAAATAAAGGCCAAATAAAGTCGACTAGCTTACACGAATTAAAAAATGAACAATTGACCTTACATGAACAAATGAAGGAATATGAACGTATTCGTAAAGAAACGATAGCACGACTTCAAACCGTAGAAGAGAGTATAGCTCTTTTAGAGAGCGAAAGAGATAAATTGTTCTCCTATGCAAAAGTAGAAACGGAGGAACAGTTTTATGAAAAGGCCCGACTCCTCGAACAAAAGCATCAACTTGAACTTACTTATACAGATTTACAAACCCAATTACATACTATTTTCCCGAACGAAAAGGTTGATAAGTTATATAATCTAACACTCGATGAAGTTCAGTTAGAGGAGGAAATTAATCGATTAAAACACTTATTAGTAGAAAAAGAAGAAGAAGCAGTAGAACTCCATGAACAAATCGCAACGGTTCAGTCGGAAATCGATGCTTTAGAGTCTTCTGATCAATTTTCTCAAATCGTCCATCGTTACAATGTCGCCAAAGATGAATTAGAAAGGCAGGCAGAGAAATGGGCGACGCTAAAAGTAGCAGCTACGTTATTGCAAGAGGCGAAAGTTTCTTTCCAACGAAAATACTTAATGAAAGTAATGGATTTTACTTCAAAATACTTTCAATTTTTAACGGAAGAAAATTATACAAAAGTATTTCCGCCGACGGAGACGACTTCCTTTCAAGTAGAAGCGCAAAATAAGATACGTTATACTGTAGAAGAACTGTCAAAAGGTACGATTGACCAACTTTATGTTGCCTTACGTTTTGCAATTAGCAAAGTGATGAGCGAGCGATTTGTTGTTCCGTTACTTATTGATGATGCATTTGTCCACTTCGATGAAGAACGGACCTTTCGAGCTCTTCAATTAGTTGAACAAATAGCAAAGGAACAACAGATTCTTTTACTTACGTGTCGTCGTTCGATTAAAACGATGCTAGCTGAAAGAAATGTAACCCATCGAATCATTGAATTGTAAAAAAGAGTAGGGGGAATTGTAATGAAACAAGGAATTAGAGATTATGTAATTGGTGAAACCTTCGACGGTTATTTATTAATCAAGGAAGTGAGGAAGGGTACCGCGAGTAATGGCAAGCCTTTTTTAACGTTATTCTTCGTCGATGCAACGGGTGAAATCGAGGCGAAACTTTGGGATGCTAAAAAAGAAGATGAAGAGACCTTTACCGGTGAGACAATCGTACGAATAGTCGGCGATGTTCAAGAATTCCGTGGTCAACCACAATTACGAATTCAGTCGATTCGTCCAGCCCAACCGACCGAGGGAGTGAAGGTGGCTGACTTTTTAGAAAGAGCACCAGTTAACCTTGAGACTTTACGTGAAGCTTTAACGCAGCGCCTTTTTGAAATGGAAAATCCGAATATTCAACGAATCGTTCGAGCGTTAATTAAAAAATACGATGAACAACTTTTTACGTACCCTGCAGCATCGAAAAATCATCACGCCTATGTATCAGGGTTAGCTCATCATATTGTAACGATGTTAGAAATTGCGCATTCATTATGTACGATTTATCCGCAATTAAATAAGGATTTACTTTATGCTGGGATTATTTTACACGACCTTGGAAAAGTTCACGAACTTTCCGGTCCAGTTGCGACGTCTTATACACTTGAAGGGACATTGCTAGGGCACATATCTTTAATGGTTAATGAAATTAAAGAAGTTGCGGATGAATTACAAATCGATAGCGATGAAGTAGTCGTTTTACAACATTTAGTTTTATCTCATCATGGAGTTCCGGAATGGGGAAGTCCGAAGCGCCCTCAAGTGATGGAGGCGGAAATTTTACATTTAATCGACTTAATCGATGCGAGAGTAAATATGCTAACACGAGCTTTAGAACGAACGAAGCCTGGCGAATTTACTGAGCGACTTTTTGCTCTTGACAATCGTTCGTTTTACCGACTACCTTTTTAGTCATACGTGAATTAGTACATGCATATAATGGGGTATAAAGGACAAGGAGGTTTATACGATGTTATTTAACATTCCTTGGTGGGTATACCTCGTTATCGTGTTTATTATATTTAGTGGTTATATGTCCTTTCGTGCGATGCGGGCGGAGAAAATCTTAGAACAACAATATATAGAACGAGAAGGCCAAGTTTATATGGAACGAATTCGCCAAGAAAAAATGCGTAAAGAACATGTAAGATCTGATTAGACACACAGACGAACTTTCACCGTCGTATGTGTGTTGTTTTTTATAAAATAAAATATGCGACTAGGATAGGACAAAACTATAAATGCCTAAATAGGAATGTACCGTTTTGATTGTATAACGATATACAGAAATGAATTTTTAATATTTATCAATAAATATGTTAACTTTACTTGGAGTTTCTACGGACATGACGAATGTGTTAGGAAGCCAGGCAAATCAAGGTCTGGCCTAGCTAAATAGCCGATCATGTCCGCTACTTTAGATAAAGTTGCTGAAGCTCGATAATCAAAACTGTATATTTTTAAATAATCGAAAGTGAGCATTCTAATCTCGTCATTTATAAGTGCACTCTTTTGTTATGTAAGTTTTCTTCCTTTCTGTAAAAAAACTTACATAACGGAGCGTACTACTGAGAAAGTTTAGCATCATTTTGCTTTTGACTTACCTGGTGAAGGTGTTTGCTGAGAAAATTGCGTGCCGATTTGTTCTAGAGTTACCCGCT